>JAAENP010000066.1 GCA_024224155.1 bacterium | reverse complement strand
TCTCGGACTTGAGGTCGCGGTGGACGATGCCCTGGGCGTGGGCCACGGCCAGGGCGGAGGCCACCTGCCGGCCGTAGGAGAGGACCAGGCCGATGTCGAGTGGTCCGTCGCGCACCAGCTCGGCCAGGGTCGGCCCGTCGATCAGCTCCATCACAATCCAGGCGTCGCCGTTCTCTTCCAGGATGTCGAAGACCTGCGCGATAGCCGGATGTCCGAGCTGCGCCGCGGTCCGTGCCTCGCGCTGGAACCGCTCCCGGGCCTCCGGGTCGCCGGCGTCTTCGGGCCGGATGTGCTTGATCGCGACCGAGCGGTCGAGGCGCCGGTCGTGGGCCTTGTAGACCTCTCCCATGCCTCCCCTGCCGAGCAGGCTCTCGAGACGGTATGGGCCGACAGCCTCCACCGGCGCTACGCTCATGCGGTGCTCCTTCGCGCGATCAGACACCGCATTCTATATCGTCTGATCGCCTGCCCTTGCCCGTGCGCTCCGCCGCTCAGTTAGCTGACGTCAGGAGCTCATCCCTCTTGACAGCCCCAGATGCACATCGGTAAGCTGTTAGCACTCACCCGGGGGGAGTGCTAACAGTCGGGCGCAGACGCCAGCAGTCGCACACCCGGGTCATCTACACACAACCCAATCCAGGACAGGCGATGAGCCAATTCTATGGAGGAAATGAGTAGTGAACATTCGTCCCCTACATGACCGAGTCGTGGCCAAGCGCGTCGAATCGGAAGAAGAAGTCCGCGGCGGCATCATCATTCCGGACTCCGCCAAGGAGAAACCGCAAGAGGCGGAGGTCGTCGCCGTCGGCCCCGGCAAAATCAACGACGATGGCAACCGCGCGCCGATGGACGTCAAGGCCGGTGATCGCGTGCTGATCGGCAAGTACTCCGGCAGCGAGATCAAGATCGCCGACCAGGAACTGGTGATCCTGCGCGAGGACGAGATCCTCGCCGTCATCGAGAGCTAGTCGACCACCCAAGCTAAAACACGAAAGAGGTATGAACTTAAATGGCTAAGCAGATCATTTACTCCGAGGACGCCCGCGCCGCGATCCTGCGGGGCGTCAACAAGCTCGCCGACGCGGTGAAGGTCACCCTCGGCCCGAAGGGCCGCAACGTCATCATCGAGAAGAGCTTCGGCTCGCCCACCATCACCAAGGACGGCGTGACCGTCGCCAAAGAGATCGAGCTCCCCGACTCGGTCGAGAACCTCGGTGCCCAGATGGTGCGCGAGGTGGCGTCGAAGACTTCCGACGTCGCCGGTGACGGCACCACCACCGCTACCGTGCTCGCCCAGGCGATCTACCGCGAGG
>JAAENP010000065.1 GCA_024224155.1 bacterium | reverse complement strand
GACGCCGACGTCGTGTTGATCGAGCCGCCGCGGGAGGACTACGAGGACTTCTTCTCCAATATTTTCAGCTTCTCGTCACGGCGCGCGGTATGCGAGCACGCCTACGACGCGACGCGCAAGAGCCTGTTGGCGCGGCACGGCGCTTTAACGCTAGGCAGAAATGATCCGGTTGCGCTCAGCAAGATCGACCCCCACCCGGATCGGGTTTTCAGAGTGAGAATGACGCTGGCCAGAAAGCCATCTGGCGATGGACGCGCGTAATCATCGGCCGGCTACGGCAACGGCCGATGATGTGCATAAATGAGGCCGCCGCCGGCCGTGATGGCCGGCGGCGGCGAAGTGACCGTATCGTTGCTCAGTTCGGCGGCGGGATGGCACCTGTGCCACAGGCGCCGCCGGATGGAGGCCGGTTCAAAGGCGGCCTTGCATCTTCCACCAGAGATAACTGATGTCGCCGGGATCGACTGGCGTATCGAGGATCTCACGGATGATGGGTAGGAAGTAGCGCAGGGAACCGATGGGCGCAAGGGGCGCACGTGTGGGGTGGCGCGAGGTCCGTCGCGCTGTGGCGAGGATAAAGGCACCCTCGATGGCGGTCAACGGAACCGCCTTCTGGTAGAGGTTTACCGCAAGATCGTGATCGGTACGGCGTACTCTGCCACATACATTGAGTGTGGTTCGGTATTCCTCGAGGGTCTGGCGTACGTACTGCTCACGATCCATGGCGGGGTCGAAGACCCACCATTCGTTTGCATCCTGGGGCAGTCTCATCCTTGCGGCTCCCGTAGCGATGGGCCGTCCATCTTCATGGTGTGGCAGTGATGACGCAGTCTCGACAGCAGCGCCTCGACCATCGGCTTTCGCCCGAGGAAGTGGTGCCACTCGTCGTAGTCGAGGTTGGTGGTGATGAGGGTAGCTCGCCTGTGGTATCGCTCCTCCATGAGTTTGAAGAAGATATTGGTCTGTTCGGGCTTGAGGTTGAGGTATCCCATCTCGTCGATCACAAGCAGATCGAGCCGTGCGAGGCGGTTGATGAGCTTTCGTGAAGAATGGTCGGCCAGGGACGCGTACATGTCGTCGAACAGATCCTGGGCACGGACGAATTGCCCGCGGTAGCCGTTCTGCAGAGCCTTCAGGAGCAGGCCCGAAGCGAGGCCGGTCTTGCCGACGCCGGTGGGGCCGATGAAGACGATGTTCTCGGCCTTGGCAATGAAATCCAACTCGGCAAGTGTGTTGATCCGGCGACGGTCGACGCCGGGCTGTTTCTTGTACGGAAAGCTCTCCAGAGTCCACAGCTCGGGTAGGCAGGCGCGCTTGATGCGCCAGGCCAGGGCCTGCTCCTGCCTGGCATGCCACTGGGGCCGCATCAGGCGCAGGAGAAATTCTTGGTAGGTGATCTGCTGCTGCTCGGCGCGTTGAATCTCCTCCTCGACGATCTCGTGGATCTTCTTCAGATGGAGGCTCTTGAGCAATTGATCGAGGTCGTCATTCATCATCATCTCCGTGTCGGTCGAGTCGAAAATATTCCTCATGGATGAGGCGCAACAGCAGGCTCTCGACCCGGTCCAGGTCATAGAGTCCGTACTGGTGCGCCCGCTGCACGGCGGCGTGCAGAGGCTGTGTGGGATACTCGTGGACCATCCGTAGCAATTGCCTCAGGGCAAGCGTGGTCTGCTTCTTCGCTTTGCGTTTGAGATCCTTGACGTAAGGCCCCAGATCAGGGGCGAGATCGAGCAAACGTTTCTCCTCGCGAGCGCCTTGCTTGCTCTTGCGGCCCTGGCCGCGACGGATCCGATGCTCAGGTAGGGTTGTCTTGCCGTCATGAGGATCGATCACCCGCTCATGAGTCACCGTCGGTTTCGATGGGCTGGTCTTGATCTTGATCTCGATCGTCTCTTGCGTCTCGCAAGCCTGGACCTGATGGCCGATCCAATTCGGCGGCACCGAATACTTGTGAGTGTCGATCGAGACGTAGCCCTCGACGCTGACGGTTCGGTGGTGAATCCGGTAGGGCTGGGGAATGTGGGCCGGCAGAGGTCTGAGCCGTGTTCTCTCCAGGGCAAACAGCTCGATCGGCTTGGCCTTGAGGTGGCGTTTGTAGCTCGCGTTCTTCTTCTGGCACCACTCCCGGGCCTGCCGGTTCAGATCGCGGAAGTCTAAGAAGGTCCTGCCCACCAGGAAGTTCCTCTCCACGTGCCAGAAGCTCCTCTCCACGTGGGCCGAGCGGTTGGCGTTGCCGATCGCGTGAGCCCGGAAGAGGAAGCCGAAGCGGTGGCTGAATGCCTCCATCTCCGGCACCGGGATCATCGTCTTGCCGCTCCCCCGCAGCACCACCACGTGGGTATTGTCGATCATCACCACCTCGGGCGCGCCGCCGAAGTACCTCAGGGCCTCGGTCAGGAAGCTCTTGCACTCGAATCGGCGAAACCTCGGGTAGAACTGGATGAAGACCATCCTGGAAAAACACAGAACCACCGACGCGGTCTGGACCTTCCTCTCTTTGCCGCCGATCCTCACCCGATGCGGGGAGGTGTCGTGCTGCATCTCCTGGCCCGGATCGAAGTGGTAGCTCCCGGCTGGGAGGATCTGCTTCACACCGATGCCCTGCCGGCGACAGAAGGCCGTCAGGGCGGGGTAAGACAGCTTCGCTCCCTGGGCCTGAAGCTCCTCGTGAACCCGTGTCAGATTGCCCTTGCAGGTCTTGTGTAGCTCGAGGATCTCGTCGCGATGGGGCTCGGCCTTCATCGCTCGCACGATCGGCGGTGGCTCGTCGCTTTGTGAGGCGATCACCTTCTTGATCGCACCGCGTGAGATCTTCAGCGATTTCTTGATCGCCCGCGTCCCGAGCCCCTGCTTGTGAAGCTCCAGGATCGCTGTCCTCTTTTTCTGGCTCAGCATGAATCGTCTCCTGAGTCGTTGTAGGGGTCCTCGAACGGGCCGCCGGCTTCAAGCCGTCGAGCAGGACATCCCACTGGCTGCGGACCCCCTCGAGTGTCTGGTGCAGCTCGGCCAGCTGCTGGCTAGAAAACTCCGACCGATGTCGAAAAATCTGACGGCTGAGATCTCGCGCCTGGCGTGCCAGCCGTTCGGCACGACCGAGCAGGCGCTGGGGCTCATCAAGGCCCTTCTTCGGCTCCTGAAGCCTCTGCTGCACAAGCAGGAAGGCTCGGGGATCGTCGAGAAGACGCTCGCGCCCTTCTCGGTCCGCTGATAGCCAACCGTTGTAGAGCAGCTGGATCTCGGGGCTGGTGAGCTTGTGCCGCACGATCTGCTCGGCCAGCCGTTTGCAGGCTTGATGGTCCTGGCGGGCCAATGGCACCAGGGCTCTCATCGCCGCATGGGCGGGGATTTCGCCGTTGCGGATCGATTCCTGGATCGAGAGAGGGAGCTCGCGGACCAGGCCCAGAGCACGGCATACCCAGCTGATGCCGCGGCCAAACCGCTGCGCCAGCTCTTGCTGGCTCCAGCCAAAGCTGTGCTGTAGCTCGGCCAGCAACCATCCTTGCTCCAGCGCCGAGCAGCGTCGGCCGTTGGCCATCTGCCAATGCAGCACCAGCGCCGCACTCGCCTCCATCTCCCACACCAGAGCCTCAGCCGTGTCGTGGCCCAGGCGGCGTAGAGCTGCGATGCGCTGATGGCCATCGATCACGACGTAGCGGCTCGGCGCCTCGCGATAGGGCACCACCACGATCGGTTGTCGCTGACCGTGCTCTTCTATGGACAGGCGCAACTGACCTTGCTGTTTGCGATGGTGAGCGCGTAGCGAGGCGTAGGGTGTCTCCAGCTGGTGCCATTCCAAATCCATGACCGGCTTCTCCTCAAGGCGCACTTCTTCCTTCTGGGGCAAGGCCCCAGCCTGAAACCGCCTCAAGAGCCCCTTATCGGCGCTGGCGCAGCGCTCTCACACCGCGCCTGGTCGCACATCGAGCCCCGCAAACGCAGCAGTACATGGCGGTGCGCGCGTCATACGCCGGCTCGAAACGGCTCTGGGCATCGCCGAGGTCGTCTTCGGCGTCTTCGCCCACAGTTTGCACAGGGCGTTCAGCGGTCGGGAACCCTGATGCGTCATCTTTCTCCGAAAGACGACCCAGAATCGATTGAAGTATCAGGTAGAGCGCCTGACGGGCGGCGTGCTTTCGGCGCCCATCTGGTGTCTGCTGATAGCGACGTCCCGATGCGCGCATGGATTCGCGCCGAGCCTGCATCGAACACTCCTTGCCGCAGTAGCACTGCCCTCGATCGCAGTGCGAGCAGATCACGACTTCCTCCTCACATAGCTGGCAAACGAACTGCCGGTAATTCTCTCGAATCGTCTCCTCGGGCTCTTGAACACTGGACAAGCATCCCCCTTTCCGGCGACACTTCGACCTGCGGCTCCATGCCGCAGGCAGGAAGGCCCAGGGAGATCGACAGTCTTGTATCCTGGGCCTTCGGTTTTCTTGCCGGAGAGATCTCTCTTATCCGATTTCATTCGGGAGGGCTAGTAGCCCTCAGCCCATCTGCCCGGCGAACTTCTTGTCGCCGCCAGGCAACGACTTGAGCCAGACCGAAACGGATCTCGACGCGATCAGAATAGGGTCAAATCTGGCGAGCAGAGGAGGGGGCCATTTCTGCCGAGCACATTAGGGTCATTCTTCGAGAGCGCTAAAGACCACCCGCTGGAGATTGCTACAACGGGCCGTCTCGCTCCAGCCAATCCACTGATCTCGCGCCGACAAACGCCAGGCAGGGCTCGAAAAGCGCAGGCAT
>JAAENP010000064.1 GCA_024224155.1 bacterium | reverse complement strand
CCTTCACCGACCGCGGGCACGCCTTCGGATTCGTCACCGGCATCGGGGTCGACGTGATCGAGGGTCTGCGCACCGCGGAGACCAGGACCGAGACCACCGGGCGGTCTTTCCTGTCGTACTTTCACCCCTGGGGGGACGACGAGGGGACCCGGTGGGCACTGGCCCTGTACCGTCACGAGCTGTTGAACTTCGAAGCAGGCTTGGCCTTCGACAATCATCGGAACGAAAAACTACGCTAAGGCCACCGGCCCGCCGTACTCCTCTTCCGGGTCCCGCAATGGTCGCAGCTGGCCACGGGCTACGGTCTCCGACAGCGCAAACGAGTACTGGCCTAGTCCATCCAGTTACAATCGATAAGCCTCCGACGCAAGCCACTGTCGCACGACACGCCTACTCGGCGAACGCGCGGCGGAGCAGCACGAACAGCGCGCCGACCGACGTCGGGTCGCCACGAATCAGCTCGACATGTGATGTGGCAAACTCGGTCGCGGACATGCGGCCGTCCCCGGCCGCGATGAACGACTCGTAGTCGGTTCGAACCGCCGTCGGTGCTTCGGGACGCGGACCGTAGGATACGTCGCTGACGCCTTGGTCGACGACGACCCCGAAGTGCTCTTGATCGACGACGAGCTCGATGTCGAGCGCGTCGGTTGCAGTGACGACGCGGCGTAGTGCCTCCTTCACCGTGACGACCACCGTGCGCAAATTCCCGGGCTTGTTCATCGTTGCTGGTGGAGGCCAGTGGGCCCCGAACGCGGCCAGCTCGAAGAGCACCGGTCCAGTTCGTTCACCCGCGTCGGTCAGCTCGTAGACCATGGCGCGGTGGTCTGTCGGCCGATGGGTGACCAAGCCGTCGGCCTGGAGGGTCTCGAGCCGGGCGGCGAGGAGGTTCGATGCCAACCCGCGGAGCCCCTGGGCGATGTCGTTGAACCTGGCCGGCCCAGCGTGTAGGTCGCGGAGAATCAGCAGTGTCCAGCGATCGCCGAGCTTGTCCAGGGCGCGGGCGATCGGACAGAGGAGCTTGTACGTGCGGTGCTTGGGCATGAGAGGCGACCTGACTCGAGGTTCGGCGCCGGTGATCTTAGCAGAACCGCTTTAAAATTTAATCCAGAAAAGACTTGACTTGAAACTTTAAATTAGCAATCATGGTGAAGAAGCGGCTGGCTCGTTCCCCACGACCGGCCGCCACAACACCTCACCCACTTCCGGGAGGAATCCATGTCCGAAGTCGTCGCAACTCTGCTCGCTCGCAACGAGGCCTACGTCCCCGACAGGCTCCCGGTCACCGGACTTCACTACGACGAGTCCTCGGGCCGCGCCTCCGTCGTCTTCACCGGTGAGAACACGTGAGAAGTACCGGCATGCCGACTACTAAACCTCGCTTCCTCGTGACGACGGCCAACGGACGCACCGGTTCGGCGGCCGTGAATGAGCTTCTTGCCCTTGGCCATCCCGTGCGCGCGTTGGTGACTCGTGACGACTCACGCGCCGCGACCTGGCGCCAGAAGGGTGCGGAAGTCGTGGTAGGGAACATGTTCGACCGACGCGATCTGAGGCGTGCGCTCAGGGACGTGCAGCGCGTCTACCACTGCCCGCCGTTCGATGCGCGACACCTTCATGGCGCGATGCTCCTTGCCCTTACCGCCGAGGAGGCGGGCGTCGAGGTCATCGCACTGATGAGCGGCTGGAATCCCCACCCGACGCACCCATCCGTCATGCAGCGCGAGCATTGGATGGCGAACAACCTGTACCGGCGTCTGCCCGTGGACGTGATCCACATCAATCCGGGGATGTTCGCGTTCACTTACCTGGTCGGGCTGCCGGCGGTGAAGCACTTCGGTGTGCTCGCGCTACCGTTCGGCGAGGGGCTCAGCGCACCGCCATCCAACGAGGACATCGGTGCCGTGGCGGCACACGCCCTCATGAATCCAGAACGGTATGTCGGGCGCTGCCTCAGACCGACGGGGCCGAAGCTCGTCGACTCGGGGGAAGTGGCCAACGTGCTCTCCCAAGTGCTGGAACGTAGCGTTCGCTACCGGGCGATCCCGGAAGCGACGTTCGTGAAGTTTGCCTTGGCCCAGGGCTTCCCACTTTTCCAGGTCGCGCAGGTGCGCCACTTCGCGGCCGAGATGCGTGCGGGCGCGTTTGGTCAACCACCCTCAGACCACGTACGTGAAGTGACCGGACGTGACCCCGAGGACATCGAGACCTTCGTGCGCAGATATGTCGGCGAGCCGTCCCAGGTGATGCCCGGCCTCCGGTTGGGGTCATATCTGAACGCGATCGGTCTCGGGATGAGGGCGATGCTAACGCGCGTTCCCGACCTCGACGCATGGGAGGACTCCCGCGACTATCCGCGCATCCACGCAGGCGAGCTGGCGCACGACAACCCCGACTGGATGGCTGCCGCCGACCGTGGCTCACTGCTTCTGCAGCCCGACAGCCGAGAGACGGGGGCGTCGGGATCGGGGGAGCGTTCCGTCGGCTCCGAAATGGGGTAGCAGCCACATTCGCGAGAATTGTCACTCTAAGGTGTTCGTCCGCGAGATAGGGGTATGGCAACGATTCGCCGGAAATTGGGCCATTTCGTCGTCGGCCAGCGATCATGTCATCTCTGGACGGCTCTCTCGGCGCCCTCGTCCTGCGCTCGCAGGTACCGGAAGACTGTTCGTTCACTGACGGCTAACGCGTTGCCGACCTCCGGAACGGTCAGGCCCTGGGCGGGGTACGCTCGGACAGCGCCGGGACCCTCTCGCGGTGCTCGTCCGAATCGTGGCTATAGCTGATGAAGACGTTCATGGCACGGCGAATGGGCATCATCTTTTCTCCAGGATCCGCTCCCCTCGCTCACGCAGAGAGCCATCGGGCGCGACGTAGCGGTAGAGGGTCGCCTTGGTGATGCCGAGCTCCTGACATAGCTCGCTGACTTTGGTGTCGCGATTGGCCATCGCGGCCTGTGCGACGCGCACCTGAGCCTTGCTCAGCGCAGGACGCCGACCTCCTTTCCGCCCTCGGGCGCGAGCCGACGCTAAGCCGGCGACGGTTCGCTCGCGAATCAGCTCTCTCTCGAACTCCGCCAGTGCCGCGAAGATCGCGAACACCAGCTTGCCGCTCGCCGTCGTGGTGTCAATGCTGGCCCCTTGTCCAGCCAGGACCCGGAGGCCGACGTTCCTGTCCTGGAGCTCCTGGACCAAGTTGACGAGGTGACGGAGGTTCCGGCCGAGGCGATCGAGCTTCCAGACGACGATCACGTCTCCTGGCCGCGCTGCCTTGAGGCAAGCGGCGAGGCCCGGACGGTCGTCTCGCTGGCCGGACGCCTGATCCTCGTAAACCGCGGCGGCCTCGACTCCGGCCTCGCGCAGAGAATCCGTTTGCAGGTCGAGCCTCTGGGAGCCGTCCGCCTTCGAGATCCGCGCGTAGCCGATCAGCACGGGCGTCTCCTAAACGACCGTTTAGGAGACGCTGCCGTGCAGGCCGTCTGAGGTGCTAGAAGCAGTCTCACAACCCGTATCTTAAAGTAAGGTGCTCAAATGTCGACCCCAAACGAAACGAGACGCGGCTTTCCGCGCACCCCATTACAGCTCTGAGGGCGCGCATTGCCGGTCGATTTCCTGAGCGACGAGCAGAAGAACCGATACGGGAGGTTCGCCGGCGACCCCTGCCCAATGCAGCTCGCCCGCTGCTTCCACCTCGACGACGCGGATCGTGCGCTCATCGACCAACGCCGGCGAGAGCACAATCGGCTCGGCTTCGCCGTTCAGCTGGGCACGGTCCGATTCCTCGGCACTTTCCTCCACACAGGCGACGTCCCGAAGATCGTCGTCGACTACGTCGCCCGGCAGCTCGACATCCGACCCTCGCTCCTCAGGCACTACGCAGAGCGCCCAATCACCCAGCACGAGCACGCCGACCTGATCCGCGAAGTCTGCGGTTACCAGAGCTTCAACACCCAACCAGGGCACTTCCGCCTCGTGCGCTGGCTCTTTGCCCGCTCGTGGGTTAGCTCGGAACGTCCGAGCCTGCTCTTCGACGCCGCGACGAGCTGGCTGGTGGAGCGCAAAATCCTCCTGCCAGGCGTGACGACGCTCTCGCGACTCATCGCCCGGGTCCGAGACCGGGCAGCCGCGAGAGCCTTCAGGATTCTCGGAGGCGCGCCGACCATGGCGCAGCGGGGGCAGCTCGAGCAGCTCCTAACAATTCCAAAGGGTGATCGCCACAGCCATCTCGACCGATTGCGCCAGGGGCCAAGGCGCGTCAGTGGACCGGCCTGGTTGGCGCCTTGAATCGCCTGGAAGAGGTGCGCCAGATCCGCGTTGGGCATGTCCTGCTGGACCGGGTTCCTCCTTCGCGGGTCAAGGCGTTGGAACGCTACGCCGCCGCCGCGTGGGATGGCGCGGAACACCGCGTCGAGGCCGCGCTGCTGGCGGTAGACGTTGGCGCGGAAGCGGCCGACCTCGGGAATCGCGTAGGCGAAGTCGAGCTGCAGGTGCT
>JAAENP010000063.1 GCA_024224155.1 bacterium | reverse complement strand
CGACCGAAGAGAACAGAAGCCGCATGTAGTCGTAGATCTCGGTCACCGTCCCCACCGTCGAGCGCGGATTGCGCGACACCGACTTCTGCTCGATCGAGATCGCGGGTGACAGCCCCTCGATCGAGTCGACGTCCGGCTTCTCCATCTGCTGCAAGAACTGGCGCGCGTAGGCCGAGAGTGACTCGACATAGCGCCGCTGCCCCTCCGCGTAGAGAGTGTCGAAGGCCAGCGAGGACTTGCCCGAACCGGAGACCCCGGTGATCACCACCAGTTGGTTGCGAGGGATCTCGATCGAGAGGTTCTTGAGATTGTGCTCACGCGCACCGCGAACGATGATCCGCTCCATGGGCCCCGGAATGTAGCAAAAACCGCCATTGGGCCATCGGGGACACGTTTCCTACGTGTCCCCTCCCCACTGGTTTTCGAAGCGTCGACCGTCTTGTCGTCACCGACGACTCCTCGATGCAGACTACCGATAGAGGGCCGCCGGTGCCCTCCTTTCGCTCGCACGGAGAGGCTTCGCTCCAGGAGGCACGCGGCCGGCCTCCAGCCGCGGATCGCCGGAGTCGTTGTAGCGGTCGAGTTAGCCCTTCGCAGACAGCATCGGTTTGCGCGCGGCGGCGCGAACCCGAGGGCCTGTTCGCGAGCAGGCCGAGGAGCCCGAGGCGTCCCCTAGATAGCCGCTCTGCCGATCGGCAAGCGGTCGTTGGCCGCTACAAGGCCAGGGCGGATGCTGCGCTCAATGCGGGCGCCGGGTACGCCTGCCCGGCCAACCGAGGCTCCGCGGGTAGCTCGAAGCGCTCCCGCCGGCGTCGCCTCTCGAGCTCGCGCGAGCGCCGAAGGGCCTTCTCCTTCAGCCGCAGCACTTTCCTGGGCCGAGGCACTCCGAGGCCGAAGCGCAGATTCTTGTACGCCCGGGAGGTGAAGATGAACCTCCTCGCCGCATCGCTATCCAGGCGGGCGCCGCGCTTCGCCGAAGCGACCGCGGCAAGAGGCAGAGCCGGGATTTCCGAGCCGTAGGTGCTATTGATCGCCTCGATGAAGGCGTCCGCCAGCAGCGCATGTCCGAGTGGCGAAGGATGCACGCCATCCAGCGAAAACAGTCCACCCGCCAGATAGTCGCTGGTAAAGCGTTCGGCACCGACCCTGACACCCGAGTGGCGCCACTCGTCGTACAGCGCCGCGATGTCGGCCACGGCGAAGCCTGCGCCGGCGGCGGCCCGCCGAATCACTCGATTGTATTCTTCGATGCGGTTGTTGATCTGCTGCGCCTCGATGCGGCTGAGCACGACTTGGTCCGGAAGCGGGAGTCCCGAGCCGCCCAGGCTCGCCGGCACGCCATCGCCGCGAGCGAGAAGAGGCGAAGCCGTCAGCAGGACGAAGTCACCGACCCCCAGGGGTCCGTCCGAGCCCATCAGGGGGACCTGCTCGCCGTCGAGTTCCAAGGGCACACCGGTCTCAGGGTCGATGGAAATCGGCGCGATCGCGGTCAGGTAGGGCAGGTTGGTGACGCGCGGGATGGTCGCCACGACCCCCGCCTGGACGCCGCCGGCTGCCAGGGACTGGACGATGCTGTTGAAATCGGCCGAAAACCGGTCCGCCGGCGTCAGGGTCACGCCATCCAGAACAACCCCCGAAACCGCCGCTCTGAGGGCGTCACTCGCGCCGATCCAGAGGCTGACGAAGGTCGGCTCCAGCAGCAGGGCCTGCTCGAGCTGAGTCCCGATTCCCCTCAGCACCAGGTCATGTAGGCCGCCACCATCCGTCAGAGTGCGTAGCACATCCCCCACCCCGGCGCCGGGCACGGAGAGGTTGTCGTACGGTCTCGGCAAGGTCAGGTTGATGGGCGAGCCCAGGCCCGATCTGGGAGCGAGAGTATGTTCCGGGGCGGCCCCGACCTGGATCGCCGCCGGAATCCCGGGATCGGTCATCAACGGCTGTTCGAACGGCCCCTCGGTGCCGCGGGCCTGCCTGGCGATCCATCGGGCATAGCCACCGAGTTGGAGATCCTGGTGAAGGCAACCCGCGGCGAAGCCTGCAGTCAAACCATCTCCCATAGCGACATAGCGGCTCAGGTCTACCGAGGCGGCTGCCGACGGTCCGGGAAGCCCGGCAAGAAGAACTGCGGCGAGATACGCACCCGCGGTCCGCGTGCTTCTCATCGAACTAGCCTACTACCAGCTGACCGTCGAGGCGAAAAGCAGGCCTGTGCTCTCGTAGGTGCCATTGTAGTCGTTGATGTTGACCCGGGTGGTTCGCTTGCCGATCTCAACGTACATCAGCGCCAGGTCCACCATCGCAGAGCGACTCCGAAACCCGTAGCCAACCGTGACCGCCGACTGGTCGCCGTCTGGCAGGATCGGATCGAGTGTCGTCAGCGGCTGCGGCGTCTCGTCGAAGGAAACGCCGAACCGCCATTCCGAGCCACGAGCACCCGCTCGGCTCATCCCCAAACGGTAGTTGTAAGCATCCTCCCAGCTCTGCGGCAGGACCGTCGAAAACACCGGAAGCCCGGTGAAATCGATCTCATAGGCCTCCAGGCTGCTCCAGCCGGTCCAATTGAGATCCAGCTCCACCAGCCATTGCCCCGAGGTTCTGACGGCGATACCGAGACTGGCCATGTCCGGGAACTCGATGGCCGTGGTGATTGGGAGATCTTGACCGAACGGGATTGTCGCCGCTATCAACGCGTCGAGCGCCGGATTCGACGTAGGAATCTGCCGGAAGCGGCCGTCCCCGCCGTAGTCGATCTCGATCTTGCTGCGGTACGACAGGCCCCAAGACCAACTGTTGTTGGGGTGGCTGGAAAGGCCCACCTGGTAGCCGTAACCGCTCTCGAAGTCACCGGTCATCGTGATCTCGGCAACGTCTACCACCTGGCCCGACGCCGGATCGAAGCTCGGTATGTTGCGAATCAGCTCGACTTCGGAAAACCGGGCAATGAGTCCGAAACCAACGCCCAGCTGGTCGGATGCCTTCCAGGCCAGATTCGGGTTGAAATCCACCGTCTCCAACGAGGCCTTTCGGCTGAGAAAGCGCCCGGCGAACTCGTCGCCCCGCCACTCGCTAGTAAGTCCGAAGGGAGAGTTCACCGCCAAGCCGAACGTCCAGCGCTCGCCAAGCGGCTCGACCCAGTAGAAATGTGGAGGCACTTTGAACAGCGACTCCGATTCCGCCCTCGTCCCGGCCGCCGCCCCGGGTGCCGCGCCGACAAAATCGCTCGAGCTCACCGTGATGAAGGTGACGCCGAGCTGAAAGGCCCGCTTCTTCTGGTGCGCGAGCCCGCCGACGTTGTGGAACATTGCCGATGGATCGTCCGCCTGGGCGGTAAACGCACCGGCCATTCCCATGGCCTTGGCCCCCTGCTGGAAGATACCGAAGCCGGCGCCGTGGACGGGCGCCGCCCAGAGTAGCGAAAGAACCACCCCGGACATCGCACGGTGCGTATTGAAACCGCTCAGCATCGCTCGTCTTCCCACGCTCGAGGAACCTCCCTCAGCCTCAAGCCCATTTTTCCTTCGCGACCCTATTTGAAGCGAAACGACGCTGTCAATCAGTTCTCCTCGGGACCACCAGAGTTGTTACAGTGGGACGCGAAGGAGCAAAACGGGATGCAATTCCAACACAGCCATCACGAAGAGACCCACAACCGAGTCGGCGAGATCCTGGGCGAGCTTTTCGACGCACCCTACCTGGACGAAGACAACGCGCACTTCTACGTCGGCTACGGCAGCACCGTCCTGGAGATCTCGGTCGAACCGTATGGACCCGAGGAAACCACGGTCGAGGTAACCGCCTACTGCGTCCAGGGCGTTATTCTGGGAGAAAACCTGCTCCTCGGCCTCCTGGAGCTCAACCACGAGTTGCCGATCGGCGCGTTCTCTCTGGTCGGAAAAGACATCTTTTTCTCTCAGTCGATCTTCGGCCGCTCGATCGACCGCAAGAATCTCCTCGGGACGATAGCCGCTGTGGCCAATGTCTCGGACGAGTACGACGACCGGATCGTAGAGACCTACGGCGGTCAGACGGCGCTCGACCGAATCAGGGATACCGGCGGTCGCAAGAAGCGCTCGGCCGCGGCCAGCTAGCGGGCGGCTTTGTAGCGGTCGACCTCCGCTTGCCCTCGAGCGAAGCGAAGGGTGTCGACCGATGGTGAACGTCTCCTAGCGCCTTCCACCCCGGATCGCCTCCTCGGCCTCGGCGTCCATGCGCTTCTTCTTCTCCGCCTGGCGTTTGTCGTAGAGCTTCTTGCCGCGAGCGATAGCGACCTCGAGCTTGATCAGATTGCCTTTGAAATAGACCGACAGCGGCACGCAGGTCAGACCCTGGATGGTCGTCTTACCGAAGATGCGATCGATCTCCCGGCGCTTGAGCAGCAGCCGGCGCGGCCGCTCGGGATCGTGATTCTGCAGGTTGCCGTGGCTGTAGGGCGAGATGTGCGCTCCCACGAGATAGGCGTCTCCGTTCCGGATCTCGACGTAGCTGTCCTTGAGCTGCACCTTGCCGGCCCGAATCGACTTGACTTCGGTGCCTTTGAGCGCGATCCCGGCTTCCATCTTTTCCAGAAGCTCGTAGTCACGTCGTGCGCGGCGGTTTTCCGCGACCAGGCGTCGCTCCGTCGATCGAGGCATCGCCCGGCAGTCTATCCGTAGGGTCAGCCGGAAGTGCTACAGTCTCGCGGGATGAGGCTCGTTTCCGGACTTCTCGGCCTCGCCCTGGCGTTCGCGGCCCAGCCCGGCGACAAGGCAAGCATCGCGGACCTCAGCCTGGCCCTCGAAGGTGCGGAGGCTCACCTGTCGTTTCATCTCGACATCACCTTCGACGACGAGCTTCTGAGCCGCATTCAGAGCGGACTTCCCACCGGATTCGACTTCGAGTTCAAACTCGGCAAGGAGCAGAGGCGTTGGTGGTGGTTCGATCGCAACTATGCCAGCTCCAGACTCCAGGTAGTGGCCATGTACAACGCGGTGACCCGCGACTATCTGGTCAACTACAAGCGCAACGGCGAGCTCGTGGAGAGCCGGACGGTGCGCGATCTCGACGAGTTACGCCGAGCCATGACGAGATTCGACCGGGTGCTTGCGTTCAGCCTGGCCGACATCGAAACTCGCAAGAGGCTGGTCGTACGCGTGCGCGCGGAGGTGGGCTCGAAGAATCTCTTCTCGCTGATCCCGACGACGCTCAAGACCGACTGGGCCGAAACCAGGAAGTTCCAGATCCCGCGCTGAACCGATGACCGACGAAGCGATCTCCGATCGAGTTCAGCGCTATTTCAAGGACGGGCGCTGGATCGCGGGCGGACTGGTCGCGGTCCTCGCCGTTCTTTCGTCGATCTACTACCTGATCATCCGCAGCACGGCTCCCGAGCTCGCCACGAACAAGCTTCTGCTGTTCGTTCTCTGGTACATCAACCTCTTGTTGATTCTGGTAATCCTGTTCGTTCTGTTCCGGAATCTGTTCAAACTGGCCGTGGAGCGCCATCACCGCATCTTCGGCTCCAAGCTCAAGACCAAGCTCGTCTCGACCTACATCCTGCTCGCCCTGGTCCCCGGGCTGCTTCTGTTCGTCTACGGTAGCCAGTTGCTCCAAGGATGGATCGACACCTGGTTCGACGAGGGCTCGATCAAGGGAGTGGTCGAGCAGGGATCGGTGGTTGCGGAAGAGCTCAACCGCCGAATCGAAGACGAGACCCAGTGGCGCGCGCGTCGGGCCCTAGCCGAGATCGACACCCTGGACCTACTCAACTCGGATCGGCGTCCGGTTCTCGCGCGCCGGGTGCAGCGGCTCCTGACCGAGCTCGAGATCGACTATCTGGGCGTCTATGCGGACACCAACTTCGTTCATGGAGTCGTACTGCCGCAATCGGGTCTGACAAACCTGCCGGAGACCGGGCACCGCTTCCTCGTGGACACGCTACGAAGCGGCCAAGAGACCATGACCCTGGCCCAGGGTTCCGCGCGCCTGGTCCTCGTCGGTCTCGCCGGCGGCGAACCCGGCACCGAGGGGCGGATCCTAGTAGTGGCCGCCGAGAGAATTCCGCCCGAGCTGGCCGAGCCCAGTGCCCAACTGATTCAAGCCCATCAGGGCTATCGGCAGATCGAAGTGCAGAAGGGCGACATCAAGGCGACCTATCGCCTGCTCTTTCTGCTGGTCACCCTGGTCGTCCTCCTATCCACTTCCTGGGTGGGCCTATATGTCGCGCGCCGCATCACGGTCCCGATCGAGGCCGTCGCCGAAGCCACCCGCAGACTCTCGGAGGGCGATCTCGACTACGTCGTACAAGTTCCCGCCGACGACGAACTGGGTGTCCTGGTCCAGTCCTTCAACCGCATGACCCAGGATCTGCGCCGCAACAAGGAAGAGCTGATCGCCACCAACACCCGCCTCGACGACGAGCGGGCCCTAGTGGCCGCGGTTCTCGACAACGTCGCCGCCGGCGTCGTCTCGGTCGACGAGCAGAGCCGTGTGCTGACCTGCAACCGAGCCGCGATCAAGATGCTGCAGCACGAGTCGCCCCCTCTCGGCAGACCGGTCCGTGAAGCATGGTCGGACCCCGCCCGAGCTCAGTTGGCCGAGCTGCTCGACCAAGCCACCGGCAATACCAAGCGACTCACGCGGACTCTGAGGCTCTTTCTGGGAGGCCAATGGAAGACGTTCGAAGTGAAGGTTCGAGCCATGCTGCAGGCGAAAGGCCAAGTCCGCGGCCGCGTGATGGTGCTCGAAGACCTCACCGAGCTGATGGACGCTCAGCAGCGAGCCGCCTGGAACGAAGCCGCACGGCGAGTCGCGCACGAGATCAAGAATCCACTCACTCCCATCCGTCTCTCCGCCGAGCGGATTCTCAAGCGCTACCAGAAGGGCGACGCTAAACTTGGTGAAGCCATCGAAAGCGGCGTCGGCATGATCCGGCACGAAGTCGATTCACTCCGCCAGATGGTCGACGAGTTCTCACGCTTTGCCCGAATGCGACCACCCCACCTGCGCCCCACCAACGTCGCGGGATTGGTCACCGAGACCCTCAGGCTCTACGCCGGCCTCAAGCGCGACGTAGAAGTGGCCGGCGAGGTCGATCCGGGCACCGGCGACGCCGTCCTCGACCGCGCTCAGATCAAGCAGGTCTTGATCAACCTTATCGACAACGCCATGGAAGCGATCGAGCCGCCCGGCGAGATCAAGGTCTCGGTCGAGAAGAGCAACGGCACCCTCAAGATCGACGTTGCCGACACCGGACCCGGAATCCCCGCCGAGGCCCGCGACAAGCTTTTCATGCCGCACTTCTCCACCAAGGGGCGCGGCACCGGCCTCGGCCTCTCCATCGTCCATCGCATCATCAGCGAGCACCACGGCTCGGTCGGAATAGAGGACAACCAGCCCCACGGCACGATCTTCTCGCTCGAGATTCCTCAAGCGTAGGAGACGTCAGCACTGCATTCGCCGCGCGGCGACGGCGGCCGGACAAGCGAATCTTCAGAGCACGGCCAGGGCCGGCTGGCGCGTTGCGTCCAAGGTCGCGCTTTGGCGCCGATCGGCAGGCAGCCGGCCAAGGGCCGCCTCGGGCTTCTCAGTCTGCCTGGGTCCGGCCCTCGGCTGCGCGCCGCTACGCGCAGATCACCAGTGGCCTCCGAGATGCCCTCCGATGCGCTTGCGGCGAGCCCCCTGGCCGGCTGCCCGCCGAATCGGCTTACCCTCAGCGCGCGTCCGCCCTCGATGCGAAGAGCCGGTCTCGGCCTTGCCGGCGCGGAGCCGTTTGAGGCGGTGTGAGGATCCGG
>JAAENP010000062.1 GCA_024224155.1 bacterium | reverse complement strand
CTCTCTTCCTTCGCTAGAGGCTCACTCCGAGAGGTATGCGGCCGGTGCCTTCGGGGACACGATTCCTTCGTGTCCCCTCCGGCTGGTTTTCGACGCCGTGGGCAGTCCCGACGGCCTGCGTACCTACTCCCCCCCAGCCTCCGGCGGCCCGTTGGCGTTGAACATGTCCGCCGACACCATCCAGGACCCGTCGTCCTGTTTCTGCCACACCGTCAAGTACTTCCCCGTGATCTTGGCCGGGCCGGCTTCCGAAGGCATCGTCATCTCATAGCTACCGATCGTGTAGCCGAGATCGGCACCCTCGCTCACCACTGCGTCCGACGGTGCCCAGGTCACCGAGAACCCGTCCATTGCCTCGAGTCCAGCGATGACCTCGCGGATGGCCTCTCGTCCCTTCGCCATCGGGGCCCCTGGAGGGAGCAGATAGGCACCATCGATTACGTTCAGCGCAAAGACCTCGGCCGGGTTCTCGCTGGTGGAGTAGGCCTCGTTCCAGGCCCGGTCGGCCGCCATCAATGAGGCTCGCTCGGCTTCGAGGTCGATCTCGGGCTCGGGGGCCGGGGGCTCCGGTGCAGGCGCGCAGGCGAGGGCGAGCGCCAGGCATGCCGAGGTTACGAACAGGAAGTTCCGCATGAATCTCCTCCTTCGTGGTGATTCCAGGAATATCGAAAGGAGAATCGTAACAGAGATCGGGGACACCATTCCTTGGTGTCCCCTCCCGATTGGTTTTGCGCGAGGCGGCGCCGGGCTTCGCCCGCCGCGCTCCTTCTCCCTGTCATCCTGAGCGCAGCGAAGGATCCCTCCTACCTGACGACCGACCCTATGTGGTTCCGCCTACCGATTGAAGGCGGCCGGTGCGCTCTTCTCGCTCGCGCCCTCGAAGACTCGGGCTGATCGCTCGCGAGCAAGAGGCACGCGGCCGGCCTTTCACGCACAGTACTGGATGGAGACCATTATTCCTGGAAGCTACGGTCACGGACACACCAGGCACCGCGGTAGCCGACGGTCACAGGAGGTTAAACACTCACGCAGCAGTTAGGCCGTTATGCGGAACCAATCCTCGACGGTTAGATTCAGCCGCAACAGGGTTCTATCCCCTCACAACCTCCCTCTCGATCTCCGCGAATACCTCCACCGAGAACGCCCGGTTGACCAGCACGGTCCTCCCGCCCTTCACGCCCCGCTTCGTCCACGCTTCGTGCATCATCGCCACCACGTTCCCATCCAGATCCAGCACAGGTCCGCCCGAGAAGCCCGGGATCCCCTCGCCGATGAACTCGATGAAGTCGACGATGTTGCCCTGGTAGTCGACTTCGCCGATCGCGGAGATGACGGCCTCGCGGATGGCGACTCTGCCGCTCGGGGCGTTCCAGCCGAGATACACAACTGTGTCACCGGGTCGAAGGCGCCGGAAGTCCCCGGCCTTGAAGGGGCGGCCGGAGAGCGCGCCCTCGGGATCGGCGAGGTCCAGCACGGCCAGGTCGTATCTGGGAATCCGATAGCGGACCTTCAGCTCGAGCTGTTTCGAGCCTTCCTGAACCGCCTGGAACGTGTACGAGCCGGCATTGTCGACCACATGGTCCGCGGTCACTAGCGAGCGCTTTTCGCCGACGACAAAGGCGGTACCGATGGGCGCCTCCTGACCGGCTCTCCTGATCACTCCGATGCTCTCGAGTGAGAATCGGATCTGAACGGTTTCCTGAGCCGCCAGGCCAGTAGCCAGCAGGCAAAGCAGAATTGTGGCTATGCGCTTCATGCGCCGATTCTAGCCGTGGGGCGGCCTAGGAGTGGCCGCGAGCCAGCCGGGCCCCGCCTGCATAAGCCAGCGCGGCTGCCCCGAGCATCGCCTCACCCACGAAGGGCCCGACGTGGACGAGTAACACTATGGCGTCCGCCGCCAGAATCACCGCCGCGAGCCCGAGGATCCAGGGCGTTAGGCGCGAGGCGACCTGTACCGCCACTATGGCGAGTACCGCGATGAACAGCCAGTGAACCGAAGGGTAGAGCCACAACCCGCCGATGGCGCCCGAGAGCATGCCCTCGATGTTCGATTCCGCCACCGTGCTCGTGACGTCGACGTATCCGCTGCCGTGGAACGCCGCCGTGGCTGCGAGGACGACCGAGCCGAGCCAGACGAGGCCTCGCGGGTTGTTCACGTTCCGTTGCTTTCGTCTTCTGGCGGCAGAAACGACTCCAGCCGCTCGATGTACTCCTCCGGGAACCCCAGCTCTCGTGCCGGCGCAAGGATGCGATGAACGTAGTCCGCGCTCGCTGGCGCCTCGGGAAGCGAATCCGCGACGTAGCAGAGGGCCGCTTCGATGGTCTCCGAGCCCGTCGAGACCGGAACCAGGCGGGGCAGGTAGATGCCTCCGAGAACTTCCAGGGCGTGAGCGTAGAGTCGCTCGAGCTCTTGGTCGCCCGCCGAAGCCACGACGCCCCAGACCGTTTGGCCCTTGGACTCGAAAACGTTGGCGAGCGGGCGGATCGAGATGTCGTAGTCGTCCAGGCGCGCAACCTCGAATCGGTCGGGAACCAGATCCACCTCCCGCAGCACGGATCGGTTGATGTAGGAGCCGTAGAAGAAAGCCAGTTTCTTGGATTGAGTCATTGTGTCGCTCCAGTCGAGAAGAAATCCCGTAACCGACCCGCCAGCCACGGTCCCAAGAGCGTCGTCAACAGCACGAGCACCCAGAGCCGACCGGCAAGGGCATTGTAGTCGCGCAGGAGCCGCGCCCAGGGCTGGCGTGGCGAGCGCCTCGCGCAGTGCGCCGTGGAGAATCATCAGGATTGCTATCCCGAGCCACACGGCGAAGATCCGAGTCCAGAGCCATCGGCTCTACCCGTATTGGGCGCCAGGGTAGAGGAGATTCACCGCGAACAGAAACACCGGATGGTAGAGGGAGCCGAAGAGCTTCCAGGCCACCAGGATTCCGACCCAGCCGATCATGGGCTGCCGGCTGAAGCCCTGGTAGGCCTCGAGGGCGGACCGGGGGAGGACGAGTGCCAGGGCGCCGTAGCCGTCGAGGGGCGGGACGGGGATGAGGTTGAGAAGTAAGAGCACCAGGTTGAGCGAAAAGAAGACGCTAAGAACGAATGCGACGGCCTGGGCCGGGCCCGCGCTCGCGGCCTCGGTGACCTGGGAGAAGAAGACCGACGAGGGGGCCGTGAAAACAGACGTCTTGACGCCCACCGAGATGATGGCCGCCGCGACGAGCACGAGCAGAAGATTGGCTCCGGGCCCGGCGAGGGCCATCCATCCAGCCCGCTTTGGGTGACGCCGAGCCCAGTCCGGGTCGTAGGGCGCGCTGGCGAAGCCGAACGGCCACCCGGTCAGAATCACGCTCAGGATCGGCAAGATGACCATCCCGAAGGGCTCGCGCCGGATGTGCGGAATGGGATCGAGCGAGACCTGGCCGCCGTAGTAGGCAGTCAGGTCACCACCGAGCTTCGCGGCCCAGGCATGGGCGGCTTCGTGGAGGGTGACCGCGAAGAGGAAGACGACGTAGAAGACGGCACCCTCGAGGAGTTGATCCGGCATGCGAGATGGATTGTACGACGGCCGCTGCCGCTCAGCCCATCAGGTACTGACGCCTCCGGATCTGCCGAATATGCCTATCCAGATGAAGCTGATCCATCGCGACCGCCTGGGTCACGGTCATCGGGCCCGCGACCGGGTGAACGAAGACGGCCTTGGCGACGCCGTCACGAACGAGACCCGCGGCATAGGCCCCCAGCCACTGCTGATTCTCGTCCCATTCGCGCCGCAGCTCGGCCAGCGAACGATCGCCTTGCGGGCCCATCCGGGGCGACGGAATCTTCACGGGAATGGGGTACTTGAGTACCAGCATCACCACCGAGTAGACGAGGCGGGCCTTGAGACCGCGTTTTCGCTCAACGAGTTGGGACGCGGGTCGCGGCCTTCATGGCTTGGGTTTTTGTCACGGCGTAAGTCGAGACCTACCCCGAAAGGCGGGGCGCGGAGATCCGGGGCGGGCGTACCCTTTCAAAGGGTTCGCCCCCGTACTGAAGGAGTCCTGTTATGCGGAATCTCCGCTACCTCGCTTCGGTGCTCATTGTCGTGGGTGGCGCGACGGCCGGTGACGCCACCGTCCGGTACGTCAAGCACCCGGGCACCGATGCCGGTGCATGTACCAGCTCTTCCGCGCCTTGCCACACGATCGGCTACGCGGTGTCCCAATCCCTTTCCGGAGATACCATCCGTGTCCACGACGGCTTCTACTCAGAGACCCTTCAGGTACTCACCGGGATTGACCTGACGATCGAAGGCGGCTGGACCGCCTCCTTCGGTTGGCGGAACCTCGATCCTGCGGGGACCCGCATCGACCCAGACGACAGCGGAACCGCGATCGTCGTTCAGCCCGCCACCGGCTCGGCTCATGTACGCCTGGAGTCATTGACGATTCGCGACGGCACGGCCTCGGGCAGTCCCTACGGTGGCGGCGTCTCGGTTCGGGCCTTGACGGCGGCAGCCACGGCCAAGGTCACTCTCGACCACGTCGTTTTGCGCGAGAATCACGCGGGGACCGGTGGCGGCGCCGCGGT
>JAAENP010000061.1 GCA_024224155.1 bacterium | reverse complement strand
GGTTGCGCACTTCGCGCACTTCGCCTGCCGCTCCGTTCTCGACTGGCCGCGAATCGATGCGGCCGGGAGGTGAATCGGGGCAAATCGTCGAGAGCAACCCGGTTGCGGCCGCTGTCGCCTTCGGCCTCGGCGTTCGTGGGCCGACGCGGTAGGCGCGGTGGGGTCCTGACTGCGCGGTTGTGCTGGTATGATACGGCGATGAGCGTGAGATTGGGGGCACGAGACACGGTGAGGGCAAGCCGGGTAAGTACCTGAGTTGGCCGGAGGTATCCTCTGGGGCCGGGCGCGGGGTGAAATCACTGCAGGGGTCCGCGGCGAGCGCTCCGGGCGGAGGGGCCGGCGATGCAGCTACCGATGCCGATGCAGCTACCGATGCAGTGTAGACGGAAACAACGATCCGCGGTTTTTTGACGGTGTTACCGGCGCTGAATCAGAGGCGAGCGCTCAGAAGAGGTCACTCAAGGTGGGATCGTCGGAGCTGAAGAGTTGCACCGGCATGAGGAGTTCCCGAAGAGTCTGAGCGTGCGCGGCGCAGATCTGCGCGCGGACGTAGTCCACGAGTTGGAGCAGTGCCAGGGCGTTGTCGCTGGACAGTGATGCTGCGTCGAATTCGGTGACTACAAAATGGATGAGCTGGTCGATGGAGGCCACGGCTGGCTTGGAATCGTCGTGGAAACACGGCTGCTCTCGAGCATAAGGTGAAGTCACTTCTTGTCCTTCGGTGGGCGTCGGTTCTTGGAGCGGCCACGGGTGGATTTCTGGCTCTTGGCCAAGGAGTAGCGATGTCGCCACGATTCAGCGTCGATGTCGACGGTGTGGCAATGCTGGGCAAAACGGTCCACGAGAGCGGCGACACAGGCGGACCCGGCGAAGAGCGCCCCCCACTTCTTGAAGGCCAAATTGGTGGTGATGACAATGGAACGGGATTCGTGTCGCCGAGTGACGATGTTGAAAAACAGATCGGCGGCTCGACTGTCGCAAGGCAAGTAACCAATCTCATCGAGAATCAAGAGAGACGGCGAAGTGTATCGCTTGAGCCTGCGTTCGAGGGCGGGCAGGGATTCTTGCCCGGCGAGATCGGCGAGGGCACCGGCAAAGGTAGCAAAGCGTACGGTGTGGCCGCGGCGGAGCGCTTCGAAGCCGAGGTGCTTGGCCAGAGTGGTCTTGCCGACGCCGGCGGGGCCGCGAAAGAGGACGTTCTGCCCGGGCCGGACGAAGTCGATGGTGAGCAGACGATCGTAGAGGTCGTGATCGATGCTGTGCGGGTGGTTCCAGTCGAACTGGTCGAGCGGTTTAACACTGCCAAGTTTGGCGGCTCGGGTGCGGCTCTTATGATTGCGCGTATCTCGCTCACTTGTCTCGGAGGCCACGAACGTTTCGAGAACCTGCACAGGGCCAAGTTGGTGGGAAATAGCATGCTCGATGAGGGCGCGGAGCTGTTCTCGGATGAGACGAAAACCCAAATGATGCAAAGCTTCTACAAGCGTGTCAATTCCATCATCCATCGTAATCCTCCAGGGCATGGGGAATGACGTCACGGTCCTCGACGTGGTCAGGCAGAACGACTTCGCGGGGCATGGGGCGATTCCTTTCGCGGCGAAGACGGTCACAGACGAAAAGAAGCGCGCTGGGGTCACGAATACCGCGAGTCACTAGTTCGTCCACGGCATCGGTGATGATCGTCGGGTCATAGAGATCCAGGAGCTTCACAGCGCGGGCTACATGGGGGGCGAGATGATGACCGTTTTCGAGCCAACGTGCGAAGAGAGTCTCGATCTGAGGGATCTGGGAGCGCAGTCGGTCGCGCCCTTTGAGGTCTCGTGCTGCACGACGCTCGGTCAAGAGTTCCGCACGGTGCTCAGGGTTCTCAAGCACCTGCCGTCGTCCCCACGAGCGCTCATGGTGGGCCACTTCCTCGTCTTTGGTAGACAGGCGAATGACGCCATCATCTGCGATGAGGGTGAGCTTCTCGCTGGCAAAACGCGGCGGTACGGAATAGGAGTTTGTGTCGAAACGGATGAATGCCGTCTTGTCCACGGCGACGAGTTCGACCTGGTCGACTCGCGGCAGCGGGTCGGGCAGGCGCAAGAGTGTTGCGCGTTCCTCGTCCAGCACGGAGCGAACGCTGCGATCTCGAAAGCGTGGGTGAGGTCGCTCGAGGGCGATTTCGTCCAGAAACGCCAGGAATTCGCGATTTCCTTGTTCAATGCTCTCGATGCGACGTCCGGCCAGGAAACGATCGCGCGCATAACGTATCGAGCGCTCGACACGGCCTTTTTCCTGCGGCTGGCGCACCGCACATAGCCGCGGCTGTACGCACATTTTTCCGCACAGCTCCAGCAATCCGGGGTGAAAGCGCACCGCATCGCCGTCGCGTTCGAGCACGACCGTCTTGGGATTGTCGAACAGCCATTGTCGGGGCGAGCCGCCGAAATACCGAGATGCGCGCACGAGGCTTCGACGGAGCGAGTGGACCGACAGGTCGTAGACGAATTCGCCCCATATAGCTCGTGAGTAGGAGAGCACCATGACAAAGAGCCAGAGTGCGCGATTTCCGCCCGCTACCAAGACTCGGCCGACATGTGCCCAGTCCACCTGCGCCTGCTCGGCGCACAGAGGTTCCGTGCGCAGGAACGCGCGGTTTTTTGGTTTGGGTCGTACCAGGCGCACGTAGCTGCGCACCGTACGTACCGAGCCCCGGTATCCGCGTGTTTTGAGCATGTCGTAGAGTCTGGTTGCTCGCAGCTTCGGATATGCCCGCAGTGTTTCTTCGATGAACCCGACATACGGGTCGATCAGTTTGGCGCGCAGCCTCGATTCCCGGCGCGGCTCCGTTAAGCCCAGCACTCGGCGAACCACGTCCCGGTGCACACCCAGCTGAGCGACGATCGTCCCTACTTTCCAGTGCTCGGCGTAGTGCAGGCGACGGATCTTGCCCTCGACCTCCTTGCTGACCGTCATTTCACACCTCGCAGACACAGCTGGCGCAGCTCACCGAACCCGCCCAGTCCCCGCAAGCGTTTACCCCGGCGGGGCCCTGGGCGGACGACGTCCACTTCGTAGTGGACGTTTTGCACCCCGAATCCCAGACCGTCGCATAAAGCCAGGGCGTGTTGTTCTTCCCACACGTCCGCACAGAGCACAACGGATACTTGCTGCTGGTACCACAATGCCATCGACTCCACCAGCGTTGGTGCGGCTCGACAATGCATCTGCGACGGCGGCGGTAATACTGCCTTGAACACCTCGTCGCGGCCGTGGGTCATCAGGATCCGCGTCTCCAGGGCCGCGGGTTTCAGTGTCATGATCAGTCGATTCTCGTCCATCCTTGTTGCTCCTTGCCGCATCCTCTTCCCTGGCGTCCGTCGCCATGGGTAGGGCTGTCGGCACACACACTCTAGGTGTGTGGGCAACTTTTTGGGGACCCTGATCCATCACGCTCATGCATTTTTTTTGGCGTTGTCGATACGCCCGCTGACGATCGCGATGGTCCTCGCGGCCGAGTTTCGACTTCTGATGACGTGTTCGAGCCTCGCGTACACTTCGGAGTCGCGCCAGCCCATGACATTCCGGTTGGCAGTATCGGTGTCCGCGATCGCAGTGTGAGCAAAGGTGGAAAATGCAATCGCAGAATCCGCACCTAACCTCGCGAAAACTCTTGGTTTCCGCTTCGTGGCTCGCCTGGCACGAGCCAGAAAGTTGCGCCCTGGGAGTTGATGAAGGAGTCTGTGAGCAGATTGATCGCACAATCGACTTGAGGGGCCAGGTTGGTTTGACTGGCCCCTCGCTCTTTTCGGTCTACTCTCAGTCGGCCTCCGCTGGCGAGTTTTCAGCTCACTCCGACGACACCGTCAAAAACCCGCGGCTTTCTCTTTCCGTCTACAGATGCAGCTACCGACGGCGATGTTTCCCCACAAAAACGAGCATTGAGGCCTTCGAAGCGTCGGCCGCAATCGGGTTGCTCTCGACGATTTTCAGCGATTCAGATCATGGCCGCTGTGATTCGCGGCGAGTCGAGAACGAAGCGGCAGGCGAAGTGCGCAACCCGGGGGCGGCCGATTCGTCGCAGGCCGGTGTTTCCATCGAATTCGTGGGAACCATCAACCATCCGCGTCGGCAACGGCATCGCGTCAGCATCTTGCGAAAACTCCAACCCCGGAATTCTTCAATTCATCAAGAAGACCACCTTGGAACGTTTGGTGCTAGCCAGGAATCAATCACGAGAATTAAAACGTGATGTGAATCACAGTTCAAAATCGCCCAAAACGTCAAACAAGGTAGCAGACACGTTCCAAGGCATTTCCGGAAATCAACCCGGGTGGGGACCTTCCCGCCAGTGGGCGACCGCCATCCTCGCAGGAAGATAAACCGTTGAGCAAGATCCCGCAAATCAATGGATGTACCGCATCCCTCGATCGCGTTGTGTGATG
>JAAENP010000060.1 GCA_024224155.1 bacterium | reverse complement strand
TCAACTTGCTCGGGGGGAGCTCGGTTCGCGTAGATGTCGAATATCTGAAGCCAGACCGACGCGGTCGGCGTGGACGGCGGCGAGGCTCGGGCCGGCGCAGGAAAGGCGGTTCTGGGCTGTATCTGTCAAGGGGCGGCCAAAGTGATCGCGCTCGGGGCGGCCAAAGTGATCCGGTGATCATGGCGAACAAGGCCAGGGCTCCGAGGGCGAACGGGGTCGCGTTCTCGGGGCGGCCAAAGTGATCGCGAATGGTCTTCAATGTCATACTGGATCCTTTCTTCTGCGGTGACTTCTTCTGGATTTGTATACTTGTAGTGAGGGGTTTGTTCGTCCTTCACTTTTGGTCAAGGTGGCCTGTGAACGACTGAATAGGCACTCATAGGCAATAATAAGGAATGATGAACATCTGGTGCTGGCGACGAACCAAGTGGAGCCACACGAGACGATGTCCTCGAGGCGCAAGGTCTGCGGCAGCAGACCGAGGAGGAGGACGACGACGGCGAGCAGCGCGGTTCCAATCATGCCGACTCCTTGGTGGTTCGGCGCGTCTTCCTCATGGCCTTCCGTTTCTCCGGCGGCGGATTGCGGTAGGAGTCGCCCTCGATGGCGATGACGTGTGCGTCGTGAAGGAGGCGATCCATGGCAGCGCTCGACAGAAGAGGATCGCCGAAAACCCCGGGAAGCTCGTCGATGGAACGATTGGAGGTGATGATGGTCGAATTTCGCTCATAGCGAAGCCGGATGATGTCGTAGAGATCGATGGTCTCGTCCGGGGTCAGTGGACGCAGTCCGAGATCGTCGAGAATCAGCACATCGGGGCTGGTAAAGCGCAAGAGACGGCGATCGTAGCTGCCGTCACCACGCGCGGCACGAAGCTGCTTATGCAGGTCCCTAGCGGTGATGTACTGGACCTTGTACCCGGCGAGGCAGGCGCGCTGGCCGAGGGCCTGGGCGATGTGACTCTTGCCGACGCCGGACTGGCCGAGGAGCAAGACGTTGCGGTGTCGGGCGACAAATCCGCAGGTCGCCAGGTCGATGATCTTGGCCTTGGGAACCTGGGGATTGAAGAGGAAATCAAAATCCTCGAGAGTCTTCTTGTGCTCGAAATTCGCCCGGCGAATTCGCTGGTCGAGCATCCGGGCTTCACGCCGCTGTACCTCGTCAGTGAGCAGTCGGAGGAGAAACTCGGCATGAGCGAGATTGTCGTCGACGGCCTCGGTGGTGCGCAGCTCGAGGGTCTGCAGGATGCCGCTCAGGCGCAGTTTCTTCAGCAAGGGGACCAGCTCGTCAATGGGGCTCATCGCATCCCTCCAGTTTGCTGGCGAGTAATTCGCGGACGTTGCGGGCGAAGCGAGGCGCCGCGTCGTCTCCACGCGAGGGCATGGGAACCAGCGGCAACGGCTCGAGATCGAGCGCCTTGGCCAGAATCGACTTGACGCCCTGATAGCTGTAGGTGCCGTAGAACGCCGCTCGGCGGCTCGCCGCCTCGGCACGCGCCACGGGAAAACCCTCGAGGTGAGTGACGATGGCCTGCACCTTGCGCAACTGAGAGAGCACGTCGTCCGATTCGAACACCTCGGCGACAAATCGCGCCGTCTCCGGTCCGATGCGCGCGGCTCGCTCGTCCCAGTACGAATGACTTCGGTGCCGCAAGTCGCGCCGATGCTCGGGCAGGTGGGACTCGTTCGTGCGACCCTTGCCCTTGTCGTTGCGGGAATGGGTCGCGATGCGCGTATCCTGGCCAAAGATCGCCACCGACTATCTATACAGTAGACGAAGTTGCCTGGACCCATACCTCCTTGCCGACCCAGCGCCAGGGAACCGAGTAGAGCCTCTTGTCGAAGCAGATATGGGTGTCCTGGTGGACCTTGGCCTGTTTCCAGAAACATCGCTCGTAGGGCGTTCTCGGCAGTGGACGAAGTGCGCCCAGTTCGTCTTCCCTGAATGTAATGAGCGGTTTTCGCCCAGTCGTTCCATGCGTTCGATGACCAGCAATTTCCTCGACCCACCGACGCAGCTCCTTGTTGACCATGTCGATGTCTTCGCCTTCTCGACCCGCCAGCGCGTTTCGCTTCGTGTACTTCACCGCGGCTTCCACCTTTCCCTTCTTCTTCGGTGCATACGGTGGCGTTGGGTCGATTTTGAAGTCGTAGTGTCGTGCCTGCTCCCGATAGCTGCGATTCAGAGCCGAGTCTCCATCGACTCCGAACGCTGCACGAATTACGGCCGCCTTCAGATTGTCCGGTACCAACGTTTTCGGTACCCCACCAAACGCCTCGAACGCCCGCCTGTGCAAGTCCAGCCAGGTTTCTGTCTTCTGGTCGAACACCACCTCGGCGTACATATGACGGCTGTGGCAGAGCACCATCACGAACACCCAGGCCCGTCTCAGCACGTGCATGACCGGACACAAGAGCTTGCCGACGAAGCCGAAGTCCACCTGAGCGACCTCGCCCGGCCTCGTGACCACCGGAATCGCCACCTCGTGTGCTCGCACTCCCTCGACCTGCCGCAGCTGGCGCCAGAGCCGCTTCACCGCCCAGTAGCTGCCCGTGAACGCCTCGTCCTCCAGCCGTAGTCGGTCGTAGATGGCCCGCGGCCCAAGTCCCTTGCGTCGCAGCTCCTCGATCTTCTCCTTCCAGGCCGCGATTGATGAGACCTCGTGGGCTGCCGATCCCGGCGGCGGCCGTCGCTTCTTCACCGCGGTCTTCAGTTCGTCCAGAGAAGGTAGCTCTGTTGGTTGACCCTCGAGTAACCCTTTCTCCTGGAGCGCCTCTCGGTAGCGTCGCTCCGTGTTTGGGCTCATTCGTAGCAGTCGCGCTACCTCCCGAGCCCCTGTGCCAAGTCGATGAAGTCGTACCAGCTCTTGCAGCCGGTGCATGTCGAGCCTCCGATTTCCCATAGTGGCCCCATAAAACCAGGGCGGAAGCCCTGGCCTTGTGGGTCTGGCGTGGATTTACTGCCTCCAAGG
>JAAENP010000059.1 GCA_024224155.1 bacterium | reverse complement strand
CCTGGCTGGCCGAGTTTGCCGACGAGGGCGACTTCGCCCAGGTCCATCGGGCCGTCTCGCCAACCAATCCGGCGCAACGCAAGAGCCTGGTCAAGGTCAAGAGCCGGCGCCGGGGCGATCAAACTCATGTGCTCTGCCACAGCAGCGAGCGGGTCGCGAAGGACCGGGCGATCCGGGACAAGCAAGAGGCCCGCCTGACGACCGATCTGGAGCGCCTGAAGGCCCGCATCGACAAGGGCCGGCTGGCTCAGCCGGTCAAGATCGGCGAGGCGATCGGGCGGCTCAGGGAACGTTATCCCCGGGTCGCGCGCTACTGGCGGATCGACTGTCAGGCCGACAGCAAGGGCTTGACCGTGGAACTCGATCAGGGCCGCCACGAGCGGGCCGCGGCGCTCGACGGCTGCTATCTGCTGAAGACCGATCGCACCGATCTCGAGGCCGAAGAGGTCTGGCGCTGCTACAGCCTCCTGACCATGGTCGAGGCGGCCTTCCGCAGCCTCAAGAGCCCCTTGGCCGAGCGTCCGATCTTTCACCAGCTCGAGCGCCGGGTCGAGACCCACATCTTTCTGGCGCTCCTGGCCTACCACCTGCTGATCGCGATCGAGACCACCTTGCGCCGGCAAGGCTGTCACAGCTCCTGGGCCAGCCTGCGCCAGAAGCTCGGCTCCCATCAGATCGCCACCATCGTGCTGCCGACCAGCTCGGGGGCCACCTTGCGGATCCGCAAGTGCTCGACACCGGAGCCCGAGCACCGCGAAATCTATCGCCTGCTCGACCTACCCGAAAAGATCATCGACCCAGTTCGAAGCTGGTCCGAAACCCCGGTGTAGTGACGAAAAATCAGGCCAAGTGCCTGAAAAGCCACAATTCACCCCCGAAAAATTCGGAAGTTGGGCTAGCACCGGACGACATTTGCGAGTCGAAAGAAGGTCCAACTCTCACTAACGTGTAGAGTCATGCCAAACCTCCATGACAATGACAGAAAGCGTATGAGCTGCGTGTATCGCGAGACGCGCCTCACGAGAGGTAACAGTCGGGGAACTTGGAGCACTTGCCCGAACGAGCTCGCATTAGGG
>JAAENP010000058.1 GCA_024224155.1 bacterium | reverse complement strand
GATGCCGATGCGGGGGAGCGACCAGGTGCGACGCCCGGTTCGGCGGGGCTCGTCACGAGCCCTTCTTAAGAATAGGGGACAGACCAGAATGGCGCTAACTTAAGGAAAAACCTGTTTCAATTCAATATGTTGCAGTAACTTGTTGACAAAGGATCGAGGACGGCACCAACGGAAAAGATCCCGTTATCTGCTCGACGGACAGAAACCCAGCAAGGTTTTGCTGGGGAAAAGGCTCGCGCCGGGTGGCTGCGGGCGATTGCTCGCCCGCAGCTCCCACAGATCCGGACGTGCGCAATTCGCGCATCCGGCTCCTCGGACTGTGGAGTCGCTGCGCGACGGTCAACACACCGTCACGCACCCGTTTGCCGCTAGCTTCTCTCGTCGTGTTCCGATGACTGCTCGGCCCGATGTCCGCATCATCTGTCCCTCAAGAAGCCCCACAGCCCGGTCCACCGGGACGCCGGCCGCCGCTTCCCTCCGCCGGGTCCCCTGGGGCGGGTTCCCCGACATCCGCGGTACTATCAGCGGACTCCGACTCCTCGTGCTCCCTCCCGCCTCGCTTCGTTGCCTTCGCTCGGCGGTACCACTCGCTTGGCCTCTGTTCGCTCCCCCTGGCCGAGGCCTGTGCCCGGGGGCCTGGACCGCTTGTCACGCGGCGCCCGCGCCGCCATCTCACGGTGGAGAACACGAGGTCTCCCAGGTTCCTGGACGACCCTTGCCTGCATGCCCCGCTCTTCGACCCCGGCGGATCGCT
>JAAENP010000057.1 GCA_024224155.1 bacterium | reverse complement strand
TCGGTCAAGACACAGTTATTCAGGGTCGCCCCGCTCGGATTCGCCGGGTTCGTCGCGGTCACCGTGTAGATGAAGTCACCGGTGTCGGGATCCAGCTCCGCCGTGCACTCCTTGCTCACCTCCAGCGCCGGGGCCTGGCATTCGATGTCGGCCTCGTCAGTCCTCTGGATCGGGATGTTCTGCCCCACGTCGGCCGGGCAGATGCAGTCCAGCGTCGCCGTGTTCGGCTCGTTGAGCTCCAACGCCGCGTTGCACTCCAGCAGCTCGGTCTCGAATGAGAAGTCCACACCGCTGACCAACGTGCCGATGTCGATCGGTGCTCCGAGAACCGCCGGATTGCTATCAGAGAGACTGCACGACGTCAGGTCATTGCCTGATTCGAAATTGTTGGTGGAGAGATTCCGAGCAAAGTAACGAACCCTGACCTCGGGAGGACTATTCGGGTCGTCCCAGCCGATACAGCCCTCGGCCACACCGTCTGGGATTTCGTCGCCCAGGTTGGGATCGACATCGTGCCAGGTAAGGCCGCCATCGCACGAAACCTGCTTGTCCACCGAGGCGCCGCAAAACGGCAGGCCGAAGGTCGTCCCCGCCGTATCCTTGGACTGCGAGCCCAGCGGGCTGTCGACACAGGACCCGGCCTGTCCAGCAATTTGACGGACGATGAAATCGGCCGGGAAGTCCTCCGGAAAATTTGCGACCTCGAGCTGGAAGACGATCTGGCAGCTGCTTTGCGGACCCAGGGTCAGAACCCCTCCCGGCTGGCTCGGAAACGTGAATTCGATGCTCGCCGGTCCGGGTATCCCGCCCACCGCAAAGTCGGTCAACACGACCCCGGGGCAGGTGGTTTCTGGACGCAGTGATGAAGCGGTCACGTTGAACGGACGCTGGACGCCCCCGAAGCCATCCTCCAAGGGGTCGCAAGAGAGCGGGTCGTCCGGATCCTTGCTCGCATCCACCATCTCGCAGTTCGGCCGGTAGAAGACGGTCTCGAACTCCTGGGCAAGCTGGGGAGACTGGTTATCCACAATCAGCGTAACGGTCTCGACCTCGCCCACGATCAAGCCGATGTTGTTGCTCAGCACCAGCGTCAGATCCGAGTTGCACTGGGCCCACACGGCCGGAGCGCTGCCCAGCAAGAGCACGCCCAGCACCAGCCCCATGGCCGCCGTCCTGCCGGTCGTTTGCTCCGCGCGCATCGCTCGACTCAGAGGTCGGGAACTACAGCAACCTTTGCTTCTAGACATCACAGCCCTCACTGACTCCGGTTCACGGAAATATCCTTGTCTCCAAAGACTTCTACAGGAAGTCAATCCAATCACAACGACCGTCAGGAGACCGTCAGCAACCCATCGAAGAGCGTCTATATTGGAGAATGGCCCGCTTGCGGGAGGGCACTCGCTGACCCGGCGCCACGGGGGGTCTCCCTCGAGCCTGTTCCGCCCCACCGAACTCCTCTCCACCGCCGGGAGCCTCCATCCCCGACGGCTTACTTACAATACAAAACACCTTACGCCAAGTCCCTGGAGGGAGTCAAACAGCCGCCGATCGACGGATCGAGGGCTATACTTCCGGCTCGCAGCGGGAGAGGGCACACCCGCTCGAACGTCCCGGAGTCGAGCAAGAATGGGAGAATCAGCGTCCGGCGACTCGCGCACATCCGGGCCACTTCTCGGTCGGAACTCAGGCGTCGCGTTCGTATTCAGGGCTTCGCTCTGGGTGCTGGCACTCTTTGCGGTCGTCCGGATTCCCTGGGTTCAGGTCAACGTTCTGCTCCCTTTTTCCGGGCTTCAGGGCCGCATCGCGTGCACACTGGCCGGCACCGAGCCAAGCTCGGTGTTCGTCGGGCTCAGCTGCACGGGGGCGGATCCGATGGCGCTGGTCCTGGGCGCGATACTGGCCTTTCCGGTGCGTTGGCGAAGAAGGATCCTGGGCTGCGCGTTGGGCCTGGGGATCATTCTCCTCCTCAACCTGGTTCGAATCGGCTCGCTCTCGATGGTCGCCGATCAGGGCGATGTCTTCTCTTTCCTCCACATTTACCTTTGGCCGGCGCTCTTGATCGCAGTCGCCGCCGGATATGTGTTCATCTGGATGGGCTCTTCGCTCCGGTCGCAGGAGGGAACGTCGATTCCCCCGGAGGAGAGAAGCTCGTTTCCGCCGCAGAATACCTTGCAGTTCCTGGGCGTGCTTTGCCTCTTCGTACTTCTGTTCTTCCTCCTGGCTCCCTGGTTGATGAGGAGCACTGTGGTTCTGGAGATCGCTCGCTGGTCGACGCTTGTCGCCGCGGCGTTCATGAAGACCCTGGGAGTTGAGGTCGAGGTCGCAGACAATTTGCTGACGACCCCCCACGGAGCGTGGCTCGTGACTCCGGCCTGTGTCGTGACGCCGCTCCTGCCGGTCTACCTGGCCGCGGCTCTCTTCCTGCCAGTCTCCTCCGGCCAGAAAGCCCTAGCAAGTCTGGCAGCGCTACCGCTCTTTGTCTTCCTGGGAAGCGCCCGTTTGCTGATACTGGCGATCCCCGCCACGATCGTCGGTTCCTACGCAATCGCCATTCACGCCTTCTACCAGGTGCTTACGGCCGCCGCGATCGTCATCTGGACGGCCTACCGCCTTCCGGCTGAGCAGGGCTCGAGCTCAAAGAGCCTGCTCGCGATTCGAGCCCTTGTGACCGGCACGACCGCCGGAGTTGTTGTCGGTGTATTGGGGCGGGTTTGGCTCTGGCCCGCGGCCCAGCGGCTGGAGTCTTTCCACCTGGGGCATACTTACACCGATGTTCAAGGGGTTGTCTCTTTGATGCCGGCGTTTCAGTTCGCACTCTTCGCGGCAATGTGGGTTGCGTTGGTTCGGCCGTTTCGCGACCACCGTCTCGCGCTGGGAGTGGGCATACTCGCGCTGCTACAAGGAGGTGAAGTCATTCTTCTCGGCGAGTTGGCTATTCATACTGGCGTAGAACTTCCCATCGCGGCCATTCGCGCCATGTCGATCGCAGTGCCACTGCTGCTGATTTGGTTCACGGCCCGTCCCCGAATCGGCCGAGCGGTAGACAGCGCCGCCGAATCCGTCGCGGTACGCCAACAGGCTTCCGGAGAGAGCTCTTCGAAGTCCTCGTGATGTAGGGTAGGCGCCGCGTGGGTAACGTACGTATGCAAATGCCGAGACGCGTACCGCCCCCCTGGAATAGTCTGAGATGATCGCGCGTCAGCTGCCAGGAATTGGAATCGCGCTCCTCTTGGCAGGGGCGTGCCTGATCTCAGAGGCGGCTCTCTCGGCTTCGGTCGCACCGCAAGGAGAACCGATCGACCTGGTGATCTCGTTGGACACCAGCGGCACCATGAGGGGGTTGATCGACTCCACTCGGATCAAAATCTGGGAGATCATCAATGATCTGGCGGAGGCCGAGCCGACACCGAACTTGCGGGTCGCGATCCTCACCTACGGCAATCAGACGGGCAGCCCGGCCGACGGATGGGGACGTATCGAAACCGGCCTGACCGCCGACTTGGATCTGGTTTCGGAGCGGCTGTTCGCTCTCGAGAGCCGAGGCGCCAACGAATACGTCGGAAGGGCCATTCAGACCGCGCTGGAGCGGCTGGAATGGTCCGAATCCGAGAACGCTCTCAAGCTCCTCTTTGTTGCTGGCAACGAGTCGGCGGATCAAGAGCTCGACGTCGACTTCCGCGAGATGAGCGAGGCGGCCCGAGAGCGAAACATCCTGCTCAGCGCGATCTTCTGCGGACAGCCCGACCACGCCGACGCCGCCAGCTGGCGCGAGATGGCGCAGCTGGCCGATGGACAGTTCACCGCGATCGATCACACGACTCCGACGGTCGTGGTGCCGACCAGGTTCGACAACAGCCTGAGCGAGCTCGGAGCCCTGATGAACAAAACCTACATCCCCGTCGGCAAGGAGGGCAAGGCCTGGCGCAGGAGCCTCGCCAAGGAGGACGAAAACGCCTCCAGCCTCGGCGCCGCGGTGGCCGCGACCCGGGCCATGACCAAAGCGAGTCCGCTCTACTCGCCCGATTGGGACCTGGTCAACTCCGTGGATCAAGGCCGCGTCGACCTGGCCTCGATTGCGGTTCGCGAGCTCCCTCGAGAGATGAGCGGAATGACGACCGAGGAGCGTTTTCTCTACGTAGATGAGATGCGAGAGGCCCGGCTGGAGCTGCGGCAACGTATCGCCGAGCTGGGAATCGAGCGGCGGCGCGCGGTCGCGAACCGAACGGCCGCCTTCGGAGCCCGCAATCCGAGATCGTTCGACGAGGTGGTGCGCGGGACGATTCGCGAACAGGCCCGCGAGAATGGCTTCGACTTTCCCGAGGAGTGACTGGCAATGGCCAAGAACAAACCACAAACACCTAGACCGGCACCACCTCCCGCACCGCAATCCGGCGTTGACGCCATCGGTCTGGCGACGCTGGCGGGGATCGTGGTCGTACTCATGATCTCGTTTACGAACATGCGCTCTCTCGATGCGCTCCAGAACGAGCTCGGAGAGATCGACGATCGAGTCGCCGCGCTCAAGAGTTCGGGCCCGATACAGGCTCCGGCACAGGCGGCGCCGGCGGCACAACCCGCGCGACGAGGGCCCGATCCGAACCGGGTCTATCCGATCAAAACCTCGGGCTCCCCGGTAAAGGGGCCGTCCAGCGCACCCATCACGATTGCCGAGTTCTCGGATTTTCAGTGCCCGTTCTGCTCGCGCGTGAATCCGACGCTCGAACGAATCCAAGAGGTCTACGGCGGCAACGTACGAGTAGTCTGGAAGCATTTCCCGCTGCCGTCACTCCACCCGGCAGCGCCGGCGGCCCATGTGGCGTCGGAAGCCGCGCACAAGCAGAACAAGTTCTGGGAATACCACGACAAGCTCTTCGCCGACCAAAAGAACGTGAAGTACGACCAGCTGGTTCAACATGCTCGAGACCTCGGCCTCGACGTCGCCAAGTTCGAACAGGACTTCAAGGATCTCAGCAACAAGAAGACCGTGGACGAGGACACGGCAGAGGCTCGGTCGATGCAGCTGACCGGGACACCGGCCTTCTTCGTCAACGGCCGCTACCTGCGAGGGGCCCAGCCCTTCAGCGGTTTCGCCAAGCTCATTAACGAGGAGTTGACGCGTCTCAACCTGCCGATCCCCGAAGAGGCCAGGAGCTAGTATTCCGTTACGGTGGCCCGAGTGGCTGCGCGGAGCCGGTGGCATCTTCGTTGTCGCGACCGGTCTCACCCTGCTCATGGCCGCGCCGGTGTTGCGCGACCCTGGCTCGCGACTCTTCGGATCGGAGATCGTCGGACGGCACGCCGACCCTTTCATCGTCGCCTACCAGTTCGAGAATCCACGCGGGTGGAGCCTCTTCACCCAGCCGGCGACCGACTATCTGGGCGCCGCCGTTGCCGGGGTCACCGGAGACGGCATCCGAGCGCTCAACATCGTGGTGCTCGCGAGCTTTCCCCTGGCCGCTCTTCTTGCCTACCTGCTGGCGTTTCGTCTCGCCGCCTCCCGGCCGGCGGCCTGGCTGGCCGGTCTCCTATACGGCTTCGCTCCTTTTCACGTCGCCCAATCCGCTTACCACGCGCACGGTTCCCAGACCCAATGGCTGCCCCTCTATCTGCTGGCACTGTGGCTGTGCTTTGAACGGTGGAGCCTGCCGCGGGCGCTGCTGCTGGCCTTGGCGACAGCTCTCGTCGTGCTGTCCAGCTACTACTACGGCCTGATCGCGGCCGTGGTGACGCCATTCGTGCTCCTCGGGCTCTGCCTGGGACGCGCGCTTGAGCGGCGGCCGTGGGCTCGCAATCTCGCGACGACGCTAGCAACGCTGGCGGCGCTCGGTATTGCAGCAGTGACGCACCTCGCACTCACCGCGCCGACGGTGCTCGTGAACCCGAGTGCCCTCGGGTTTCCCCGTGAAGATCTCCTGCTCTACGGTGCACGCTGGTGGAGTTACCTGGTGCCGCCGGTCGAGCATCCGCTTTTCGGCTCCTGGACCCGCGACCTCTGGGCCGGGCAGGCGCTCGACGGACTGCTCGAGCAGCAGGTCACGGTCGGCGCCGGTCTTCTACTGCTCAGCACCGTGGCCTTGGTGGAGTACCTTCGAGGCAGCCGCGCTACTGGCCTCGCCGCCGCCCCGGCTCTGGTTCTCGCGGCGGGAGGCGCCTTCTGGTTCTCGCTGGCGCCATCGGCAAACGAGGGTTGGTCATCGTTGCTGGCACCCTCGGCTCTGATCTACGAGGTCTTGCCCATGTTCCGGGCCTACGCGCGGTTCGGGTTGGTGGTATTTCTAGCGCTGGCGATCCTGGGGGCGATTGGAGCCGCACGGCTGGCCCGCAGCCGTTCGCCCGCCGCCAGGCTCTCGGCGACCGCGCTGGTCGCGTTCACGCTGCTCGAGCTGACGCCGCTGCCGCCATTCCGCTGGCGAGAGGTACTGCCGACATCCGCCCACCGCTGGCTGGCGCACCAGACCGAGCCCGTGCGAGCCCTGGACTGCGTGCCGTCCGGAAGTGGCGCGGAGCTTACGTTCTTCCTTCGCTTCGCGCCCGATATCTCGACGCCCACGGGCATCGAAGACTGCGCCGATCCCGGATTCATCGCGGGGCTCGCGCAGCGGGGCTTCAGCCATCTGCTGGTGCGACGACCGAGTCCCTTCGGTCACTGGCTTTCGGGTCACGCTTCGCCCGAGGGGCTTACAGCGGTCGGTACCTTTGACGATGCCTTCCTGTTCGCGGTCGACGACCGGCCTGGGCTGCGGCTCTTGACAAGTCTTTCGGACGGTTTCCATTGGCGCGAGTACAAGGGGGACCGTACCTATCGCTGGATGAGCCAACACGGATCGCTGACCGTGACCAATACCACCACCGAAACTCTGAGCGTGGAGCTCGAGTTGGAGCTGCACGGCTTTGCCGAGCCCCGTACGCTGGACGTGAGCCTGGACAGAAACCCGATCGCGGTCATCGAAGTCGGTACCGCGCTCGGCACGCACTCGATAGGGCCGTTCGAGCTCGCTCCCGCCGCTCACGTCATCGAGCTCAGTGCGCGACAACCGGCGACCGTGGCCGATGAGGTGCTCGGCAACCTCGACCGGCGGGCACTAACCGTCGCCCTCTGGGACTTGCACTGGTCGTTCGACACCGACCGGGAGTAAGATGCGGCTTCGATGACATCACACCACTTCGTCGGCAAAGGGCCGGTCTCCCGAGGCTTCATCGAGGCGGTCGGTGACTCGAGCGGCTTGATAGGCGCGGTTGCGGCGCTGGTCCGTCGCGCCGAGCTCGAGGTTGTGGGACACCGACTGGTCGAGTTCGAAAACGGCGGCCTGACCGCCGTCTGGGTGCTGGCGGAGTCGCATCTGGTGCTCCACCACTGGGCTCAAGAGGGCTACGCCACGATCGACCTGCACGTTTGCGACTATCGGGACTCGAACGCCGCCAAGGCGGCGAAGCTGGTCGAGAGTCTCACCGCGTTCTGCTTTGCCGACGACTCTGCGACCTGGCGAGAGCTCCACCTGGAAGATCCGGTCTCGGCGGCAATCCGGTCCGCGTGAGTGCCCGCTAGTCATTTCCGGCCTCGACCTTCGTAGTGATCATCACGAGCAGGTAGCCATGCCGCCGCAGAGCCCTGAAGCGGCGATACAGCCACCTGAACGGCTTGACCAGTACCGCGGTGAGCCGTGAAAAGGATCGCAGCCAAGTGTGAACGGCGAGATCCAACATCCGTAGCCAGCCGGGAATGAGCAGGATCCCGGTTGTCGCGATCACCGTGAAGCCGACGCGCTCGAGCATCTGCCGTAGCCCGCGCGGCGAGTAGGACTTCTCGAAGCCGTAGCCGTAGAGCCCGAGGCGATACAGAACCGCAACCAACAACGGTCGTAGAAACGGATCCCATCGGTTGGGCACTCCGATGATCGCGCGGCCGCCGGGTTTGAGAACGCGGTAGATCTCGCCCAGGGCTTCTTCGGTCTCGGCAAAGTGCTCGACCGTGCCCATCGAATAGACGGCGTCGAAGCAGGCATCGCGAAACGGGATCGCTCGAACATCCGCGGTCGCGGCTGCAAGCCGGAGCCCGTGTCTATCGAACTCCCGCCGAGCCTGCTCGACGACGGGTGTGGACAGATCGATACCGAAGGCGTGGGCGCCTTCGGTGACGGCCCAGCGCAGGATCCTCGTGTTCTTGGCCTCGTCCCAAAGGTCTGTTTTGAAGACCGTCTTACCCTCGAGCTCGGGCAGATTCTCCTCGAAGAGGCGGATCTCGTTCTCCAGGTAGTACGCCGTGCTCTCGGCGCCACCGAGGTCCGGAAAGTTGGAACCGATATCGGACCAGAACCGATGGTAGTCGGCGCGATGCTGCGCGCGGCTCTCCTCCGCGCATGCTGCTGGTGACTCCGTTCGAGCGTCGCGCACGTTTCCAGTCGACTTCTCACCAACGCCGCCCGAGAAGGCTGAGCGTGTCGCTCCGACGACGCAGTAGCCTAGCATTGGAAAGATCAGACGCGTCGGGCCACCTATTCGGGTGGCGCCCGGGCGATTCGTCTAGCGCTAGGCTTGTCGCTGGTCGTCCGAGCCCAGAGAACATCTTCCGGGAATGAAACCCAGCGGCTCCGGGTTTAAGAATATGAGGGCTTCAGACTAAGATCTGGGGCCCTATCGGGCACAATAGGCCTCAAAACGGTCGCGGCTCGGCTGCGTCGGGCTGACCGGGGGAACTTCGCTTGAACTACCACGACTACTACAAGACCTTGGGAGTCGGAAAGAAGGCTTCGCAGGACGAGATCCAGAAGTCGTACCGGAAGCTCGCGCGCAAGTACCACCCGGACATCAACAAGGATCCCGAGACCGAGGCGAAGTTCAAGGAGATCAACGAGGCCTACGAAGTCCTGAAGGATCCCGAAAAGCGGCAGAAGTACGACCAGTTCGGCTCGGCCTGGAAGCAGGCCCAGCGAACCGGCTCGCCGCCACCCGGTTTCGAAGACATCTTCTCCCAGTTCGGCTTCGGCGGCGCGGGCTTTGGCGGCCCCGGAGGGCAGGGCCGAAGCGTCCGCTTCGACTTCGGCGATCTCGGGGGCCGAGGAGCCGGAGACGGCGGCTTCAGCTCGTTCTTCGAGACCCTGTTCGGCGGAGGGGCTCCGGGCGGCGCGGGAGCTGCCTGGAACGCCCGGCCCCAGGCGTCCCAAGGAAGCCGCGACTACGAGACCAAGATCTCGTTGTCGATCGAAGAAGCCGGGCGCGGCGGCAAGCGACAGATCAGGGTCACCGACCCGGCGACCGGCAAGCAGCGGACTCTGCGAGTTTCCATACCGAAGGGGATTCGCCCGGGGCAGAAGATCCGACTCGCCGGGCAGGGGGGCACCGGCGGCAGTGGCGCCGGCGGCGGGCGCGGCGATCTCTACCTGACCGTCGAGATCCTGCCCCATCCCGACTTTCGGCTCGACGACTCGAACCTGCACACGATCATCCCGATCACGCCCTGGGAGGCGGCGCTCGGCGGCCAGGCCAAGATCAGGACGCTCGACGGCGAAGTCACCGTCAAGATCCCCGCCGGCTCCTCCTCGGGGCGCAAGGTGCGACTGAAAGGCAAGGGCTTCCCGAAAAAGAACGGCGTCAATGGCGATCTCTTCGGCGAGATCAAGATCATGGTGCCCACCGAGCTCACCGATCGCGATCGCGAGCTCTTCGAGCAACTGGCGAAGGACTCCGAGTTCAACCCCAGAGGTCAAAGCTAGAGGTCTAGGCCATGGATATGAACAAGCTGACACTCAAGACTCAAGAAGCCATTCAGGATGGCCATGAGCTGGCAACCCGCTTCGGCCACCAGCAGGTCGACGGCGAGCACGTGCTGCTCGGGCTCTTGCGCCAGGACGGAGGCCTGGTGCCGCGGCTGCTCCAGAAAATGGACGTCGATCCCGCCAACCTGGCCGAGGAGCTCGAGCGAGAGCTCGCGCGGGGACCCAGCGTTGCGGGCGGTGGCGCCGAGGCCGGTAAGGTCTACGTCACTCCCCGCCTGCAACAGCTCCTGCTCAAGGCCGGTGATGAAGCCAAGCGCCTCAAGGACGAGTACGTCTCGGTCGAGCACGTCGTGCTCGCGCTGATCAAGGAGGGCAAGAGCACCCCGGCGGGCAAGATCCTCGTCAGCCATGGCGTTGAGCGCGACCGCTTTCTTTCAACGCTCCGAGAGGTGCGCGGCAATCAGCGCGTCACCAGCGCCACTCCCGAACAGGCCTACGAAGCGCTCGACAAATACGGTGTCGACTTGGTGGACGAGGCCCGGCGGGGCAAGCTCGATCCGGTCATCGGCCGCGACTCGGAGATTCGCAGAGCGATCCGTATCCTGTCGCGAAGGACCAAGAACAACCCGGTGCTGATCGGCGAGCCCGGCGTCGGCAAGACCGCGATCGTCGAGGGTTTGGCGCAGCGCATCGTCCGGGGCGACGTTCCCGAATGGCTCAAGGACCGGGCGATCTTTTCCCTGGACATGGGCTCCCTGCTGGCCGGCGCCAAGTATCGCGGCGAGTTCGAGGAGCGCTTGAAGGCGGTACTCAACGAGGTCAAGGAAAGCGACGGCAAGATCCTGCTGTTCATCGACGAGGTGCACAACATCGTCGGTGCCGGACGCACCGAAGGCTCGACCGACGCCGGCAACCTCTTGAAGCCCATGCTGGCCCGCGGAGAGCTTCACTGTCTGGGCGCGACCACTCTCGACGAGTACCGCAAGTACATCGAGAAGGACGCCGCCTTGGAGCGCCGCTTCCAACCGGTGTTGGTGGATCCACCGTCGGTCGAGGACACGATCTCGATTCTGCGCGGCCTGCGCGAGCGCTTCGAGGTGCACCACGGCGTCAAGATCCAGGACAACGCCCTGGTCGGAGCTGCCACGCTCTCGCACCGCTACATCACCGATCGCTTTCTCCCCGACAAGGCGATCGATCTCATCGACGAAGCCTCGGCGATGATTCGCACCGAGATCGACTCCCTGCCGGCCGATCTCGACGAAGCCACTCGGCGCGTGATGCAGCTCGAAATCGAAGAGGCCGCCCTCAAGAAGGAGAAGGACAAAGCCAGCAAGGAGCGATTGGCGGTCCTGCACGAGGAGCTGGCCAACCTGCGCGAGCAGACCGACACCATGAAGGCCCAGTGGCAAGCCGAGAAAGAGGCCATCGAGGACGTGCGCAGACTTCGCGAGGAGATCGAGCAGGTTCGCCACGAGATCGAGCAAGCCGAGCGCGACTACGATCTCAACCGCGCCGCCGAGCTCAAGCACGGCAGGTTGCCGCAGCTCGAGGAGGCCCTTCAAGCCAAAGAGCAGGGTCAAGCCGACGGCCACGGCGCCCGGCTCTTGCGCGAAGAGGTGACCGAAGACGAAGTCGCCGAGATCGTCTCGAGATGGACCGGCATCCCCGTGACCCGCCTCGTGGAAGGCGAGCGCGAGAAGCTCCTGCGGCTGGACGAGATTCTCCACCGGCGGGTTATCGGGCAGACCGAGGCCGTCCAGCTGGTCGCGGACGCGGTGATCCGGGCGCGCTCCGGCATCAAAGACCCCCGGCGACCGATCGGGTCGTTCGTGTTCCTGGGGCCCACCGGTGTGGGCAAGACCGAGCTCGCCAAGACCCTGGCGGAAGCGCTCTTCGATAGCGAGGACAATCTCATCCGCATCGACATGTCCGAGTACATGGAAAAGCACAACGTTTCTCGCCTGATCGGAGCGCCACCCGGTTACGTCGGCTACGAAGAGGGTGGACAGCTCACCGAGTCCGTCCGCCGCAAGCCCTATTCGGTGATCCTCTTCGACGAGATCGAAAAGGCGCATCACGACGTGTTCAACGTCCTGCTTCAGATACTCGATGACGGCCGGGTCACAGATGCGCAGGGTCACACGGTCGACTTCAAGAACACGGTCATCATCATGACTTCGAACATCGGGTCACCCCATCTGCTCGAGGGCATGGACGAGAGCGGCCGGATTCGAGACAGCGCGCGCGACGCGGTCCTCGCCGAGATGCGCTCGCATTTCAGACCCGAGTTCCTGAACCGAATCGATGACATCGTGCTGTTCAAGGCGCTGCAGCTCGAGGAGATCAAACAGATCGTGGGACTCCAGGTCGCCGAGCTGAGCCGAAGGCTGGCGGACCACGGTGCCCACCTCGAGCTCAGCGAGGCCGCCCAGGAATTCATCGCCCGAGCCGGATACGACCCGGTCTACGGCGCCCGTCCCCTCAAGCGCTACCTGCAGCACGAGCTCGAGACCAAGATCGGCCGGGCCATCGTGACCGGAGAGTTGGTCGACGGCACGCTCATCCAGGTCGACGTTCGCGACGGCGCCCTGGCGGTGGACCTGCGCGCGACCGGCCTGAGCGCGAGCGCGTAGCATCGGGGAAACTGCTCTGGAGGAGAGCCGGTTTCGGCCTTGCCGGCAAGGCCGAGACCGGCTCTTCTTATCGAGGGTCACTGGAGACGCGCTGAGGCCAGCCGATTCGGCGGGCAGCCGCCCAGGGGGCTCGCCGCAAGCGCTCGGCAATCCGGCACGAAGGCCACCATCGGCATGCGCGTAGCGGCGCGCAGCCGAGGGCCTGGCGCATGCAGGCTGAGAAGCCCGAGGCGGCCCCTGGCCGGCTGCTCTGCCGATCGGCGCCGAAGCGCGACCCGAGATACATCTTCCGATTTCCCTCAACGTAGTCCGCGGCGACCGGTTGAGGGCGCTGAGCATTTGCATCAAAGGACCATAATCTTAGTCCTAACGACTCAAATTGATGTGCTTTCCGGGAATAACCCTCAGAACCTTAGCGTTAAACACTAAGGAAAGCGCGGCAATCCGCGCCTGAAGAGCCCCAATCAACCCAAGGGAGGTATCAGAATGACCAAAGCCTATTTGACCCGCCGACCCACCGACTTCTTCGCCGACCCGTTCTTCCGTAGTCTGGATCAGTTCTTCGGCGACGAGCCCTTCCGGCGCAGCCTGCTGACCGGCCTCGGTGGTGCGCGCGACGGCTGGGTCCCCGCGGTCGACGTCCGCGAGACCGACGAGAGCTTCGTCTTCACGGCCGAGCTGCCGGGTCTCACCAAGGACGACGTATCGATCACCCTCGAAGACAACGTGCTCACTCTCACCGGCGAGCGCCGCTTCGAGAACGAGGAGAACAAGGCCGAGTTCCGCCGGATCGAGCGCTCCTACGGTCGCTTCACCCGCAGCTTTACGCTGCCTCACGAGGTCGACAACGACAAAGTCGGAGCGAAGTACGGTGATGGCGTCTTGACAGTCACGGTTCCGAAGACCGAAAAGACCAAGCCGCGCAAGATCGAGATCAGCTGAGTATCGACTGGTTTTCGAAGCCGGAGCCCGCCCAACATGGGCGGGCTTTTCTTAGCTTCGAGCGGACAGTCGCCAGCGCGGTTTCTGATCGATCAGCAGCTGCGCCTGCTCGCCGTCGAGCGGCCGCGAGAAGTAGTAGCCCTGGCCGTACTCGCACTCCAGCTGCCTGAGTTTGCGGAACTGGTGCGGTGTTTCGAGCCCTTCCGCCGCGACGTGCATGCCCAGACCTCGCGCCAGCGACACGATCGTCTCGATAATCTCGTCGCGACCTTCGGCTCCGCTCATGCGCTTCACGAAGGACCGGTCGATCTTGACCGTATGCGTCGGCAGCTTATGGAGATAGCTGAGCGATGAATAGCCGGTGCCAAAGTCATCGAGATGGAGCTGAAGACCGAGATCCCTCAGCTTTCCGAGCTTCGCGATCGCGCTCTCGGCGTCGTCCATGATCAGGCTCTCGATGATCTCGAGACGCAACTTCGAGGGGTCCATTCCGGTCTCTTGAAGAACCTCGAGCAACCGGTCGATCAGATCCGGCTGAGCGAACTGACGCGGCGACAGGTTGACGCTCAAAGCGAGGTCCTGCTCGGGCGCGCCCTCCCGCCACTTCGACATCTGCTTGCAGGCCTCGCGGATCACCGACCAGCCCAGCGGCACGATCATGCCGGTCTCCTCCGCCACCGAAATGAATTCCTTCGGATAGACCAGCCCGCGTTCAGGGTGGCGCCAACGAACCAGAGCTTCGAACCCTTTGATGCGGCCCCCGTTGAGATCGACGATCGGCTGGTAATGGGTAACGAATTCGCCTCCGGCCACCGCGCGTCGCAAGTCCGTCTCCAACTGCAGAAGCTCGACCGCTCGCTGATGCATGCTCAGATCGAAGACAGCATGGTGTTTGCCACCGTGCGACTTCGCCCGATACATGGCGATATCCGCGTCACGCAGAACCTCCTGGGGACTCTTGTATCCGCTGGAGCTCATGGCAATCCCGATGCTGGCTCCGGTGAATACCTCGTGGCCCCCGAGATCGAACGGCCGGCTGAGCTCCTCCTGAATGCGCTCGGCGATCCGCGTGGCATCGCTCGGGTCGTCGATGTCGTTGGCGAGAATCGCGAACTCGTCTCCCCCCAGCCGCGCCACGGTGTCGCCCGGTCGTAGAAAGGAAAGCAACCGGCGCGCGATCGCTACCAGCAGACGGTCGCCGACGGAGTGGCCGAGACTGTCGTTGATGACCTTGAAGCGATCGAGATCGAAGAACAGCACGGCGAACAGGTAGTTGGGGCGCCGCTCCGCCTGCGCGATCGCCACCTGCAGGCGGTCCTGAAACAGCGCCGAATTGGGCAACTGAGTCAATCCGTCGTGCATCGCGTCGTGGAGCAGCTGCTCTTCGGTCATTTTGCGATCGTGGATGTCGGTGAGCGACCCCGCTACCCGGGTGACTCGGCCGGAATCGTCAGAAACCGCCAGCCCGCGCGCCAGAACCCAGCGGTAGGTGCCGCCCTTCTCCAAGATCCGGTGCTCGCTCTCGAAGTGGGGCGTAGCGCCCGACAGATGATCGGACAGCCGCTGCTTGAGCGCCGGGAGATCTCCGGGATGGACCCGCGAGAGCCAGGCATCGATCTCCTCGCCGATGTCTTCCGGGTCCCAGCCCAGCATGCTCTTCCAGCGGTCTGAGAAGTAGATCGACTCGGTCCGCAGATCCCAATCCCAGACCCCATCTTTGGCGCCGGTTACGGCGAGCGAGTATCTCTCTTCACTGATGCGGAGCTGTTCTTCGACGCGCTTGCGCTCGATGGCGTAGCGGATCGAGCGCACCAGGATGTCGGCGTCAACCCGGTCCTTGACCAGATAGTCCTGCGCCCCTTCACGAACCGCTCGCAGAGCCTGATCGCTGTCATTCTGCCCGGTCATCACGACTACCGGCACAGTGCCTGCATCCGACAGTACGGTCTCGTAGGTTTCGGCGCCGTCGCTATCGGGCAACGAAAGGTCGAGCAGCACGAGGTCATGACCGCCCTGTCTCAGTCGATTCCGCCCATCGGCGACGCGATTCGCCCACTCGACTCTGAACTCCGATTCCTGCGAGCTCTGGCCGAGGTAGCGTTCGACGAGCGTGGCGTCGGCCGGGTTGTCTTCGATGAGTAGGATCCTGATCGGATCCGGAGTCATGCCTTCTTCACCGTCGTCCGTTTCACGAGATTCGTCTGACCGGGCTCATCCGACCGATCTCCATTAATGGGGATCGCAAAAGAAAAAACCGCTCCTCCACCGGGACTAGATTCTACCCAGATTCGGCCTCCGTGTCTCTCCACGATTCTTCGGCACAGAGCCAGGCCGATTCCGGAGCCCGGGCGGTCGGGGTGCAAGCGGGAAAAAACCTTGAAAATCCTCTCGCCATCCCGGGGATCGATACCGATGCCGTTGTCCTGAACCGAGAAAACGTAACTCTCCTCTTCCCGGTTGACCGAGATCGAAATCTCCGGGGTTTTCTCGCTCCGGAACTTCAGGGCGTTCGACAGCAGGTTCTGGAAGACGTGCTCGAGCTCGTCGGCGTCGCCCAGAATGGTCGGCAGGCCCTGCCTGCGCACCATCGCGCCGCTCTCCTCGATCAAAGGCTGCAGAGAGCGGAGCGCACGGTTGACGAGGGTATTGCAGTCGCAGGCCTGGAAACCCCGCCACTCGGCGCTCACCCGCGAGAACTCGAGGAGTCCATCGACCAGGCGCTGCATGTTTCGAGCCCCCTCGTGCACGAACTCCAAAGACTCCTTTGCCTTCTGTGGAAGATCGCCCGCCAGATCGGCCTTCAGAAGCTCGGTGTACTTGCCGACCGTCCTCAGAGGCGCCTTCAGCTCGTGCGCCGCCATCGAGGCAAAGCTCGAGAGATCTTCGTTCGATCGCTCGAGCTCCTGGAGTCGGACCTGGAGCCCACCCGCACCTTGCTGCAGATGCGAAATGTCATGAATCAGAACGTCGACCACGATGTCTCCGTCGACGTCGAGGAGCAGTACTTCGGTCAGGTTCAGCCAAACCTTGGTTCCGTCGGGACGTTCGAGCTCGACCACCCGCGCCTGCAGCTCGCCCTCGCTGTTCAGGCGCTGCAGCAGGTCCGCCCGGCCGCCTTCGGTTCCGAGAAAGTGTGTCGGCAGATCGACTTCAAGGGCTTCCTTGAGCGAACCGACGCCAAGCAGGCGGAGCACGGCCGGGTTGGCCTCGATCAGGCGCTCGTCGAGCGTCGAGCGAAAGACTCCGACGTTGGCCCGGTCCAGAAGCGTCTGCAACCATGGCTCGCTGCGCGCGATCTGGTGCTCGGTCTCGACCCGTTCCAGCGCCTCCCGCACGGCACTACCGAGTATCAGGAAACCCTTCGACGACTTGACGATGTACTCGAAGACGCCCGCGCGCATGGCGCGCACCGCCGTCTCGACCTCGGGCGTCTTGGTGAACACCAGAATCGGCACGTCCGAGCGGCTTTCGCGGAGCGTCTCGATAACGTCGATGTCTTCCGACCAGCTGAGGCTCTGCTCGGTGACGACGACGTCGTAGGCGCCTCGGGAAACCGCTACGGTGAACTCGTTGGCCGTGCCCACCTCGACGATCGCGGGCTTTTCCAGATCGCGCGCAAGCACCAAAACGGCCAGCGCGCGATCCTGACTGTCCTCGTCGATGAGGAGAATTCTCGGGCGGCTCACGGGCGAATCTCGGAAGGACCAGCCCGATACACCTCGGGCATTGGTTCAGTGAAGCGCTTCTTCAACTCCCAGATATCGTTGCGCTTACACTGTCGTTCGTGTCGGCCAAAGGTCGCACAAACGGCCGTTTTTGACAAATGCCCATGCGTCAATAGATCGCCGATCCGCTTCTCTCCACTGCTTGCATCTGGCCTCGAGATCGGTAAACCTCTGCCATGCTCGTTCGGCGTGAAATAGGCACCCCGGGCAAAGGTCTGGTCGAAATCACCTCCGTGGTTCAAGAAGCGGTGACCGAATCCGGACTCGACGAGGGGTTGTGCACGGTATTCGTCCAGCACACCTCCGCCAGCCTGGTGATCCAGGAAAACGCCGATCCCGCCGTCACCCGGGACCTCCAGGCCTGGATCGAGCGAGCCGTTCCCGAGAACGACCGGCTCTACACCCATACCCAAGAAGGTCCCGATGACATGCCATCGCACATCAAGGGCGTCCTGACGGCATCGTCACTGGCCATACCGGTCTCCGACAGCAGGCTCGTGTTGGGCACCTGGCAGGGCGTCTTCCTGTGGGAACACCGAACCACTCCCAAGCGCCGTCGCCTGGTGATCCATCTGTCGACCTGACCCGACCGGAGCTTCTTCGACAATGCCCAAGGTCCCCGCTCAGTACCTCGAAGCGAGGCGCCGGGGCATTCTGGCCGCGGCCCAGCGCTGCGTAAGCCGCAACGGAATCCAGGGCACGACCATGCGCGATATCTGCCGCGCGGCGAACCTCAGCCCGGGAGCTATTTATCGCTATTTCGACAGCAAGGAACAGATCCTCGGCGCACTTGCCGAACAGCGACAGGCTCAGATTCGGACATTCTTCGGCCGACTGGAATCGGCATCGAGCCGGAAGGCGCTGGCCGACGCCGTCACCCGGCTCGCAGCCGACCTAGACTCCGAGGCGGCTTCCGACGGCCTGCGTCTCGATCTCCATCTCTGGAGCCGAGCCTTGAAGTCGCCAGAGGTGGCGACGTCGCTCGGACCCGGACTCGAGAGCGCCGTTCGGGCGGTCGACGAAGCGCTCGGGACCGGGCGCCCCGAGGGCAGCGGCCGCCTGATCGTGGCCTTGCTTCAGGGCCTCGCGCTCCACAAAGCGCTCGATCCCGAGCTCGACCTCGGCGAGTTGGGACCTGCGATCCAGGATCTGCTCGGCACGTAGCCGCGGCTCACCCCATCGGGGAAGACGCACTCTCTGGCGCGGCACCACAACATCTGGCCGCTCCCGATCGACGATCGCGTATTCACAGGTGAGAGGAGACCCGGAAATGCCCAAACGCAATATCCCGATCCTGGCAATCGCTATTGGAGCCTTCTGGCCGTTCTCGCTCGCCGGTTCGGAAATGCCGATTCCGAGCGCGCCCCGCGCAATTGACAAGAGTGTCGCCAGAATCGCCGATCCGTGTCCCGAGAGAGCTCCGACGCCGGTCGACCCTCGGCTCGAACATCGCCAACCTTCAGCCTTGACACCCGTAGCTGGTCGGATAGAATTTGAACAATGGTTCAAATTGCTGCCGAGAGCTCTCCCACGACGCTTCGCGCCGCCGACCGCAAGCGCGAGATCCTCGCCGCGGCGTCGACGGTGTTCCGCAGCAAGGGCCTCCATGCCACCGGCATGCGCGACATTGCTTCCGAGCTGGGGATGCACGTCGGCAACCTCTACTACTACTTCAAGAACAAGGAAGAGCTCCTGGCCTTTTGCCAGGAAGACGCTCTCGCGGGCCTGCGGACCCTGGTCAAGAAAACACGCACGCTCGACGTCGGCGCCGACCAGCGCTTGCGACATCTCATCGTCGGCCATGTCGAGCTCCTGAACGAGACCACGCCCGGCTCCCTCGCCCACCTCGAGGTGGAAGCTCTCTCCGAAGAATGGCACGGCAGGATCGTCGAGCTTCGGGACGACTACGAGCACGCGATTCGACAGATCATCGATGAGGGCGTGGCTTCTGGTGTCTTTCGCGACGTCGATTCCGACTCCGCGACTCTGGCCATTCTCGGAGCTCTGAATTGGACGGTGAAGTGGTTCCGACGGGACGGCAAGAAGAGCGCGGCCGAGATCGGCTCAGAGTTCGCCGACCTCCTGGTCGGTGGGCTGATGCTGCCGTGCTCCGCGGGCTCTCCTGGCCCTCCTGGCCCTGAAACTCAGAGGGACGAATGCCCGAGCCACTAGACGGCCACACATCGCTGGTTCTCGAAATCAACGGCGAGCGGCGAGCCGTGGCGTTTCCGACCCATCACACACTCCTCGAAGTGTTGCGGGAAGAGTGCGGCCTGACCGGGACCAAGCATGGCTGCGAGTTGGGCGAATGCGGCACCTGCGCGGTTCTCGTCGACGGTCGGCCGGTGCTTTCGTGTCTGGTCCTGACCGCCGAGATGGAGGGCAAATCCATCGAAACGGTCGAAGGGCTCGCCGATGGCAACGAGCTCCATCCACTGCAAACCGCTCTGGCCGATCTGAACGCCGCTCAATGCGGCTACTGCACACCGGGCATCCTGATGGCCGCGAAGGCGCTCCTCGCCGAGCGACCGCACGCCGGGCGCCAGGACATCGAGCAGGCACTGGCCGGCAATCTCTGCCGATGCACTGGGTACCACAAGATCGTCGAAGGCGTCGAGTGGGCGGCCTCCAGAATGCGCGGCGAAGACGCCGTAGCGCCGCAACATGTGCTCTACGGGGAGCCGGAGCCGGGTTCGGCAGCGAAGAAAAGGTCGCACGGGTCGCCGCCCTCCCCGAAACCGAACCTCCCGCTTCGAGCTCGGGAGACCCACGATGGCTAGCGAGCCGGCGCGCACAGCGCCGCCTCCTCCGAGACCGAAACCGGATTTGAAACCGAGCTCGGAGCGCGACTCCAGCTACATCGGCCGGCCCTTCCGCCGGGTCGATGGCCGCGCCAAGGTCACCGGCGCAACGAGGTTCGCCGACGATCTGGCATTTCCGCGGATGTGTTTCATGAAGCTCGTGCGCTCGACCGTTCCGCACGCCTTCATTCGCGGCATCGACTTCACGAAAGCCCGCGAGGTCGAGGGCTTTCTCGGATCAATCACCGGCGCCGACATGCCGGAGCCGTTCGGCATTCTGCCGGTATCCCAGGACGAGCACGCACTCTGCCCGGACAAGGTTCGAATGGTAGGCGATCCGGTGGCTGCGGTGGCCGCCACGACCGAGGACGCCGCCGCCGACGCCGCCCTGGCGGTCGAGATCGACTACGAAGAGCTCGCGACGATCACCACCTTGAACGAGGCCCTGTCGACGCCGGAGCCCAGGATCCACGAATACCCGAAAGAGGGCGGCAACATTCACAAAGCCGTCTCGATGGAGTTCGGCCCGGTGGCCGACGCGCTGGAGGGCGCCGACCTGGTGCTCGACGACACCTTCTTCTACGAAGGCAACACGCATCTGCCGATGGAGCAGCACGCCGCGGTTGCCGTACCGGAAGACGAAGACCGGATCACGCTCTACTCGTCGACCCAGACTCCGCACTACGTCCATCGCGCCCTGGCGCGTGTTCTCGATCTACCGGCTTCACGAATCCGCGTGGTCGCATGCTCGAACGGAGGCGGTTTCGGTGGCAAGAGCGATCCCTTCAACCACGAGATCGCAGCCGCCAAGATGGCTCTCCAGCTCGGGCGGCCGGTCAAGATCGCGCTCACTCGCGAAGAGGTCTTCTACTGTCACCGCGGGCGACATCCGGTCCTGATGTCGATGAGAACGGGCTTCTCCGAGGACGGCCGAATCCTCGGCCAGCATCTCAAGACCGCGCTCGACGGTGGTGCCTACGGCAGCTACGGAGTCGCGTCGACCTACTACACCGGAGCGTTGCAGACGGTCACCTACAAGCTGCCCGCCTACCGATTCGACGGTGTTCGGGTCTTCACCAACAAGTCGCCCTGCGGACCGAAGCGCGGGCACGGCACGCCCCAGCCCCGCTTCGGCTGGGAGGTGCAACTCGACAAGGCCGCCGAGCGTCTGCGACTCGATCCAGCCGAGCTGCGGCTTCGGAACCTCGAGGAGCCCGGCCACATCACCGCCAACTGGCTCAAACTCGGCACCATCGGTCTTCGTCGCTGCATCGAAGCCGTGGTCGAGGGCAGCGAGTGGAAGAAGCGCTACGGCAAGCTGCCGGAAGGTCGCGGCCTGGGCCTGGCCTGCGGCTCCTATCTCTGCGGGGCCGGGCTTCCGATCTACTGGAACCACATGCCGCAATCGGGCGTTCAGCTGCTGCTCGACCGCTCGGGAAGCGTCGCCGTCTATTGCGGCCAGGCCGAGATCGGCCAGGGCTCGGACTCGGTGCTGGCGGCGATAACGGCCGAGACGCTGGGCGTCGAGCTGGCCGACATCCGGCTGTGCGTCGCGGACACCGGCTTCACCCCGGTCGATCTCGGCAGCTATTCCTCACGGGTGACCTTGATGGCCGGCAACGCGGCCCTGGAAGCCGCCGAGCGCGCGCGGGCTCTGCTCGCCGAAGCGGTTGCCGAGCATCTGGAGATCGCCTCGGAGCGCCTGGTGTTCTCGGAGGGCCGGGTGTTCGACAGCGCCAATCCGGACACCGGGATGAGCTTCCCCGAGGCCTGTGTCGCCGCCGAGGCCAAGTTCGGCACGCTCTCGACGGTCGGTTCCTACATCCCCCCCCGCTCTCCCGGGAAATACCGGGGCGCCGGCGTCGGCCCGTCGCCGACCTACTCCTATAGCGCCTGCGCGATCGAGGTCGAAGTCGATGCTCAGACCGGGCTCTACCGTCCGCTACACGTCTGGATCGCTCACGATATCGGACGCTCCCTGAACCCGGTTCTGGTTCTGGGGCAGGTCGAGGGCTCGGTCTACATGGGCCTGGGCGAGGCCATGATGGAAGAACAGGCCTACCGCCGACTGCCACCCAAGTACTCCTCGGCCCTGGTTCACAAACATCCGTCGATGCTCGAGTACAAGAGTCCTACCTTTCTCGAGATGCCACCGGTGACCAGCTATTTGATCGAGGATCCGGATCCGGAGGGCCCCTACGGCGCCAAGGAGGTAGGCCAAGGACCCCTGCTGCCGGTGATGCCGGCGCTCGCCAACGCCGTCTTTGATGCCGTCGGCGTGCGTGTGGATCAGGTTCCGATCCAGCCGCACATGATCCTGCGCGCGCTAGCCGCCAAGGCCCGCGGCAGAGCGCCTCGCTTCGGTCCCTCCGGGTTTCCCGAGATCGATTTCGGCGCCACCCTACACGTTCCGACGCCGGAGCAGGGCGGCGACGGCCGGGCCATCGACGACGTCAAGCACAAGCTGCGCTCAGGCATGCGCTCGGCGTCCGGCACGATGACCGAGCGCGAAGAAGCTCTCAAGAAACACGGCAAGCTGACCACCGACTAGGCCAAGTGCCCCCGATCACTCATGCTTCGACTACCACCCTTCCGCTTCCACCAACCGCCGACCCTCGACGAGGCGCTGGCAATAATCTCGGGCGAGGGGCCCTCGGTTCGCCTGGTGGCGGGAGGAACCGACCTGTGGCCGAACATGAAGCGACGGCACCAGCACGCCTCGGCCGTAATCTCGCTGATGAAGATCGCCGAGCTGCGCGGGGTCTCGGGCCTCAACGGCAACGGCGCCGGCCTTTCGATCGGCGCCACCAGCCTGCTCGACGATTTGACTCGAGCGCGCCCCGTAACCGAGCTCTATCCCGCACTGGCTCGCGCAACGGCGTCGATCTCCTCGCCGCCCCTGCGCAACATGGCCACCCTGGGGGGTAACCTCTGCCTGGATACGCGCTGCACCTACTACAACCAGACCGAGGAATGGCGCAGATCGATTGACTACTGCCTGAAGGAGGCGGGGACGGTTTGCTGGGTGGCCCCGGGCTCGCCGACCTGCTGGGCCCACTCCGCCTCCGACACCGCTCCAATGCTGACCGCCCTCGAAGCCACGGTGGTCCTACGCTCGGAGAACGGCGGACGCGAGATCCCTTTGAACGAGCTCTATGAAAACGACGGCATTCACTATCTGACGATTCGCCCGGGCGAGATCCTGACCGAGATCAAGGTCCCGGCGAAGAGCAGTGCCGAGAGCCCGGGCAACTGCCGGACCGCCTTCTGGAAGCTCCGCCGCCGAGGCTCGATCGATTTCGCCGTCCTGTCGGTCGCCGTGGCCCTGTGGCTTGGTGATGAGGACGTCGTTGAGAAAGCCAGAGTCGTCCTCGGGTCGGTCGCTTCGCGACCGCTCGATGTCCCCCTCGCCGCCGAGGCGCTCACCGGGCACAAACTCGACCTCGATCTGATTCGCGCCGCGGCGCGCGCGGCCCGCAAAGCCGCGACGCCGATGGACAACACCGACTTCAAGACGCAGTGGCGCGGCATCATGGTCGAGCGCTACGCGGAGGCGGCGCTGTGCGAAGCGGCGGCGCTTCCGCACGATCGCCCACCGCCACCGCACCTCTAGGTCGGGCGTCTTCCATGCAGTAGACTTCTTTCTTGCGTTCCCGCGGGCAGGCCAGCTCATGCAATCAGAATCCGACCGACAAAAAGCGCTGATCACCGGTATTACCGGGCAAGACGGCTCCTACCTGGCGGAGTTGCTGCTCGCCAAGGGCTATGAGGTCTGGGGTCTCATCCGCCGCGCTTCGATCAGCACTACGACTCGAATCGATCACATCTCAGAAACCGCGGATCAAACCGGCGGTCGCTTTCATCTGGTCGACGGAGACCTCGGCGACGCCTCGTCGCTGTACCGAGCTCTCCGCAACATCCGTCCCGATGAGATCTACAACCTCGCGGCCCAATCCCACGTCAAGGTGTCGTTCGACGTTCCGGAGTACACCGGAGACGTCACCGGCCTGGGTGTCGTCCGTTTGCTCGAGGCGATCCGGGATCTGGGCTCGGGCACGCGCTTCTATCAGGCCTCTTCGTCCGAGATGTTCGGCAAGGTCTTCGAGACCCCCCAGACGGAATCGACACCCCTTCGACCGCAGAGCCCCTACGCCGCGGCCAAAGTGTTTGGCCACCACATCGTGCGCAATTATCGCCAATCCTATGGATTGTTCGCTGTCAGCGGCATCCTCTTCAACCACGAGTCTCCACGACGCGGTGACACTTTCGTCACTCGCAAGATCACGCTGGCGGCCGCCCGCATTCGCCACGGCCTCCAGGAGTCCGTGTCGCTGGGCAATCTCGACGCTCGGCGTGATTGGGGGTACGCCGAGGACTACGTCAAGGCCATGTGGATGATGCTCCAGGCCGATGAGCCCCTGGACTACGTGATAGCGACCGGCGAGACTCACTCGGTGCGCGAGTTCTGCGAACACGCGTTCGCGCACGTTGGTCTGCCGCTCTCCTGGCGAGGCGAAGGCCTGGCCGAGGAGGGCGTTGCCGCCGACGGCAGGACTCTAGTGCGTATCGATCCGCGCTACTTCCGGCCCTCGGAGGTGGACCTGCTCCTGGGTGACGCCAGCCTCGCCAAGAACAATCTCGGCTGGGAGCCCAAGGTCACGTTCGAAGAGCTCGTGCGACTGATGGCGGATGCCGATCTGCGCGCCGCCAGCAACCGGCTCTCCCCCAGCGCCGCGCCGGCCTAGGCGCGCGCCGGGAGTCACCTGGCGCGCACCTCGAGGGTGACCTTGTCTTTCCCGGCCTGGACCTCTTCGACCTCGAACCCGCCGAGGTCGAACTCCAGGCTCGAGTACACCGCGTCGCCGAACAGCCCGAGCCTCTCGGCAACATCATCGACCGGCAGGGTCAGGAAGCCGAGAGCGACCTCCAGGTCCTCGACCAATGTGATCTTGCCATCGGCGGCCCCCGGCACGCCGCGAAACCCGATGTAGAGGTTTCTGCCGCGCAGAATCGGCAAGATGTCGAGTACTCGCTCGAGCATCTCGGCCTCGAGAAGACCGCTCCGCTCGAGAGCGCTCACGTCGACCGAGACACCCAGCTCGAGCGAGTTCACCTCGATGTCGGTGCGCAACTCTCGCACGACCTGGATGATCTCCTTGCCCCGCGGGTGCTCGGCAATCGCCGAGGTGGCCAGAGCCGCGAGATCGGTCTCGCTCAGGACGATATGTGAGACGCCGTCTCGCTGGCGCGCTCGATTTACCCGGGTGACCAGCTCTTCACGAGTCTTCCTGGCCGCCGAGACATCGAGTACCGATACCGCATCACGGCCCCGCGCCCGCGCTCTCTCCCGCCAGGCCAAGAAGCCCAGCGTCGCGCCAACGCCGAGCAAGAACACCAGAGAATAGCCAATGAGCTTTTTCATACCCTGCGAGGCCCTTCCCTGCATAGAATTCGACCCATCGGACCCATCGTACTCTCAATGCCTATGACCGAACCAGCCAGGCTCCGCCATCTCGTAGCGTGTGTCTCTTGTCTGCGCCAGTTCGACGCCTCGGGGCACGAAGGCGGGAGCCGCTTCCACTGTGTCTGCGGCGAGGTCATCGAAGTCCGGGAGCCCCGACCCCACGAATCGGCGGTGGTGAGATGCTCCGCGTGCGGAGCGCCGCGACTGCACGAGGCGCGCTCGTGCCAGTTCTGCGGTTCGCATTTCACTCTCCGCGAGCAGGATCTCGACACCATCTGCCCGGGTTGCGCCGCGCGGATCAGCCGCGAGGCCCGTTACTGCCATGCCTGCGCCCTGCCGATCGCACCGCAGGGCACGGCCGGAGAAACCGTCGAGGCCGGCTGCCCGGCCTGTGGCTCTGAGCACCGACTCAGCAGCCGTGCCCTGGGAGAAGAACGCCTCACCATCCTTGAATGCCCGCGTTGTGCCGGCCTCTGGCTAGGCGGACCCGCGTTCCAGCATTTGGAAGAAAAGGCGCGCGAGCGCGCCCTCGACTGGACGCCCGAGCGAACCTCGACTTCAAGGGACAGAGTCGAGTTGGGCAACGCCCTGAAGCCGCTGTACCGTCCCTGCCCGGACTGCAATAAGCTGATGAACCGCCGCAACTATGGCCAACGCAGCGGAGTCATCGTGGACGTCTGCACGAAGCATGGGGTTTGGTTCGACATGGGCGAGCTGGCGCGCATTCTGAGCTGGATCCGAGACGGCGGCCTCGCACAGGCTCAGAAGCAGGAGCTCATTCGCAACCAGGCGGAAGCCCGGCGCCCCGCTCAGACTTCCTGGCCCGCCTCGTCGTCGCCCTTCGATACTCCTCAAGCCGGCCTGGGCGGTCTGCTGAAGAAGGTCCTGGACGCGCTATTGACCTGAAGGGACCGGGCTAGACCGACGGTTCTTTCCCTGACTCGTCCGAGGCCGGCTTCGCCGCCTTCTTGTCGGCCTCGGAGGACTCCGCTTTCTGCTTGGTCTTGGCGGCCGCCTCCCGCTTGTCCTGCGCCACCGGTGCGATCACCATCACCATTCGCCGGGATTCCAGCTTGGTGCGGGACTCGACCACGCCCAGTCCCTCGACGGTCTGGGTCAGGAAGTCGAGAATCTCGGCGCCCAGCTCCGGCCTGCGCAGTTGGCGATAGCGGAAGAAAACGGTCACTTTGACTTTCTTGCCCTTGCGCAGGAAGCCCATGACACGGTCCGTCTTGCGCTCCATGTCGTGCTTGTCGATATTGGGCCGGTACTTGACCTCTTTGACTTCGATCGTGTGGGTCTTCTTGCGTGCCTCGCGAGCTTGCTTCTCGCGCTCGTACTTGAGCTTGCCCCAGTCGAGAATCTTGACGACGGGCGGATCCGCGTTGGCTCCCACCTCTACGAGATCCAGGCCCACCGCTTCGGCTCGTTTCCTGGCCTCTTCGACCGGGACTACGCCGACCTGAGTTCCATCATGGTCAATCAACCGAACCGGGCTCTTCCGAATATGGTGATTGACCCGAGTTCGATCCACCGGAACCGGTGGCCTTCGAAATCGTTTTCCTCTAGGTATGATCCTGCTCCTTTCGATCCGTCAGATGCACGTCAGACACCGCGATCGCGCGCGTCTGCCACGATTGCCCTCCGCCGATTCCAGAATCGGCGTCCCGTCTCTCAGACGGCTGCAGCCTCACGACAAGTTCAAAGCCGGTTGCTTCATGCGGGAGCGTTCGCCGGCACGGCCGGGAACGCATCGGCAAGAGGATAGGTCGATACCGGCACAGGGTGCGGGCCGGTGGAGGCGATGAAAGGCTGCAAACGCACCGCCTGAAAGATTAACACACAACCAGACAGCCAAACGCAACCGGCAGCTTGTGCTAGCCTGCTGGCCGCTCGATGGCGACCGGAATAGAACTCGCTCCTCTCGGACCCTTGCGGTTTCGACCGGTGCTCAAGGACTATGTCTGGGGAGGTCGCGATCTCGAGCGGCTGCTCGGACGCAACCTCCCCGAGGGGACCATCGCCGAGAGCTGGGAAATCTCCGATCATCCCAACGGAGAGACCGCCGTAACCGGGGGCGCCTGGGAGGGAGCGACGATTCGTGAGCTGTTGCGCGCCTACGGGCCCCGGCTGGTCGGAAGCCGCAATCGGTCCGCCGTAGACCGAGATCGCTTTCCACTTCTGATCAAGCTTCTGGACGCCAACGAATGGCTCTCGGTACAGGTGCATCCCGGCGATGCCTACGCCCGCAAACACGAAGACGATCTCGGCAAGACCGAAATGTGGGTGGTGTTGCACGCTGCTCCGGACGCCGAGATCATCCTGGGATTCGATCGACCCACCAACATCGGGGCTCTGGCCGAGGCTCTAGAGCGGGACGAGCTCGAGACACTGCTCCAGCGCGTGCCCGCCCGGCAAGGTGACGTCTTCTTCGTTCCGGCGGGCACCGTTCACGCAATCGGGCCAGGGCTGGTGCTGGCCGAAATCCAGCAGACCAGCGACGTCACCTACCGCGTATACGACTGGGGCCGACAGGACTCCTCGGACCAAGGTCGATCGCTTCGTCTCGAGCGAGCCCTCGAAGTCACGAACTTCGAGTCGGTACGGCCGGGCACGGTCGAGCCGGAGCAACTGGAGGCCGGCGCCGCCACCCGGGAGCTTCTGGTGGACTGCCCCTACTTCCGCACCGAGAGGCTGCGCCTGGACACCGCCGGCTACCGAGCCGAGTGCGACGGCTCGACCTTCGAGATCTGGGGAGCGCTTTCGGGAACCGCCACGATCTCCTCCCGACGCGGCGCGGTGGATCTAGAGTCGGTCTCGTGGGCGCTTCTGCCGGCAGATCTCGGCGCCTTCGAGGTTCGGAGCGAGGCCCGGGCCGAGCTTCTACGCGTCTCGACACCTCCCCGCTAGCCTGACCTTCTCACGCATTCCTGCTATATTGCGGCTTCATCGGACCGCCTCGCGCGGACCAACACTCCTCAAAAACAACTCAGGTTGGAAAGAAAGATGACATCTGTCGCAACACATGAACTTCGCCCATTGCTCGTCGACGACGATCGCATTACCGAACTCAAGAAGGAAGCAGTTCGCCTTCCCTCGTGGGATCTGAACTTCCGCCAGATCTGGGACAGCGAGCTGCTGCTCAACGGCGCCTTCTCCCCCCTATCCGGCTATCTCTCCAAGGCCGATTACGAGAGTGTTTGCAGTGACCTTCGGCTTGCCAACGGCGCCCTGTGGCCGATGCCGATCATGCTCGATGTCACCGAGGACTTCGCCACAACCCTCTCACCGGGAGATCGGGTCGCGCTGCGCCATCCCGAGGGCATGGTGCTGGCGATCCTGACCATCGAGGACATCTGGACACCCGACCGGCGAGCCGAAGCGGTAGCCGTATTCGGAACCGACAACGAAGATCACCCCGGCGTGTTCCAGCTCATGCAGGAGACTCACCCGATCTACGTCGGCGGCAAGCTGGAAGGTCTGGAGCTGCCACCACACCACACCTATCGCCATCATCGCCACACGCCGGAGCAACTGCGCGCGGAGTTCGAGCGACGCGGCTGGGACCGGATCGTGGCCTTCCAGACCCGCAATCCGATGCACCGAGCTCACGTCGAGCTCACCCGTCGAGCGGCCCTCGACAAGGGCGCCAAGATTCTCATTCATCCCGTGGTGGGTCGCACCAGCCCGGGAGACGTGGACTATTTCTCCCGGGTTCGCTGTTACGAGGCCGTTGTTGCCCAGCTGCCGCCCCAGATGGCGGCGCTGAGCCTGCTGCCCCTGGCCATGCGTATGGGTGGACCTCGCGAGGCGCTCTGGCACGCGCTGATCCGGCGCAATTACGGCTGTACTCATTTCATCGTCGGACGAGACCACGCCGGGCCGCGCGACCGCGACGGCAATTCCTTCTACGGGCCCTACGACGCCCAGGAGCTGGTTGCAAAGCACTCGGAGGAGTCCGGGATCGAGCTGGTTCCCTTCCAGGAGGTCGTCTATTCCGAGAACCGTGGAGAGTACTTGCCGCGACCCGAGGTGAAAGAGGACGAGAAGATCCTCGATCTTTCGGGTACCGAGCTGCGCCGTCGGCTCCGCGAGGGCGCCGACATTCCGGAGTGGTTCTCCTATCCCGAGGTGATCGACGCCCTGAGGCGCCGATTCCCACCCAGATTGCGGCAGGGCTACACCGTGTTTTTCACCGGGCTCTCGGGCTCGGGCAAGTCGACCGTGGCCCAGATCCTGATCGCGAAGTTGATGGAAATGGACGACCGCCCCGTGACCCTTCTCGACGGCGACATCGTCCGCAAGAACCTCTCGAGCGAGCTGGGTTTCTCAAAAGAGCATCGCGACCTCAACATCCAGCGCATCGGGTTCGTGGCCAGCGAGATCACCAAGAATCGCGGCGCGGCGGTATGCGCACCGATCGCTCCCTACTCGAGCACGCGGCGACGCGTTCGCGAGTTGATAGAGCACCACGGTGGCTTCATCGAGGTTCACGTCTCCACGCCTCTCGAAGTCTGCGAAACTCGCGACCGCAAGGGTCTCTATGCCAAAGCGCGAGCGGGCCTGATCAAGGAGTTCACGGGCATCGACGACCCGTACGAGGTGCCGGAATCTGCCGAGGTAGTGATCGATACCGGCGAGCTCACCGCCGAGCGCGCGGCGCAGAAGATCGTCGACCACCTTCGTCAGGAGGGTTTCCTGGACGGTCCTCACGAGGACCACGCTTGAGCTCGGAGATCCTGAATCGCATCAGCAGCGCCCTCGATGAGGCCGCGGGCGTGCTCGAGAACTTCACCGCCGGTCAGATAGAGGCGACACTCAAGGCAGGAAACGACCCCGTCACCGAAGCCGATCTGGCGGTGAACGAGGCGCTGCTTCGAGTTCTGCCCCGTGCCGGCGAGGCCTGGCTCTCCGAGGAGACCAAGGACGATCCGGCGCGAGTAACGAGCCGTCGTCTGTGGGTGGTCGATCCGATCGACGGAACTCGCGAGTTCGTTCAAGGGATTCCGGAATGGTGCGTGTCGGTGGGTTTCGTCGTCGACGGCCAGGCAGTGGCCGGCGGAATCCTGAGTCCGTCGAGGAAGCAGAAGATCATCGGGTCGCTCGAAACCGGGGTCACCCTGAACGGAGACCCGGTCTCGCCTCGGGGAACGACCGCGCCGGAAGACACGGTGGTCCTGGCCAGCCGGAGTGAAATCAGGCGGGGCGAGTGGGCTCAGTACGAGCAGCGCAGCTGGGAGCTCCGGCCGATGGGATCGGTCGCTCTCAAGATGGGGCTGGTCGCCGCCGGTCTGGTCGACGCGACATGGACCCTCGTACCCAAGCACGAGTGGGACGTCGCGGCCGGCACGGCGCTGGTCAACGCGGCCGGGGGACGGGTTTTCATTCCCGGGCAGGGTGAACCGACGTTCAACCGCGCCGATCTCAAGCTACCGGGTCTGGCGGCACTCGGCGCTGGCACCGACGGTCTCTTCGAGGATGAAACGTTTACTCTCGCTTGAGATCGCCGAGATACGGCTTCAGATGATCGGCGACGATCGCGGCCGCCAACCGATGGCCGTCGGCGGTGAAGTGTGACTCGTCGCTGAAGAACTCCGGGCGGCCCTTGAAGTAGCTGTAGAGGTCGACGACCATCGCCGCCTGCTGAGCGGCGATCTCTACCGTCGCCGCGTTGTAGTCGAAGGCGAAGTTCTTCCATACCAGCGGATCGTTGATCGATCCTGTGAACGGCCTGGTCAGGAAGACCGGCTCCGCGCCGGTCGACCTGATCATGACGGACATCTGTGTCAGGTTCTGGCGGTACTTGTCGAGCGGCACTCGGGGATTGAGCTCCCCGGTCGGGGAATCGCCGCGCACGCTCACGGCCGCCAGCTGGCCGAGCCGGAAGTGCGTGAGCCAGCGCGTGATGCGACGAAGCCACTGTGAGGCCTCGGCGAATTCCCGGTCCGAGCGGCTGACCCTGTGGGCATCGTTCGCTCCGAAGCTGACCAGCACGAGGTCCGGCTGATACGGCAAGACCTCTTCGAGCCGCTCGAGGCCCTGCGCCGAGGAGTAGCCCCAGACACCGGCGTTGACCACCGTGACCCTTGTACCCATCGACGTCAACCTCTGGCCAAGTGCTTCGGGCCAATTGGCGCCGTTTTCGCCCGCCCATCCCAGTGTGTTGGAATCACCGACCGTGACGATCCGGAGTTCCCCCTCCGACCGACGGCGCGAGACTTCGGGGCCGCGGAAGCCCTGCGAATTGAACACTCCAAAGCTCGCCTTGGGTCGCCAAAGCAGCCGCGGATCGTAGACGAAGTGGTCGTCGTCGAACAAATGGAAACCACGGGCATCCTCTCGATCCCGCACATGGACGCTCAGGGGCTTGTACTCCCAGCCCATGAGCCTCAGTCCATGCTCGGCCACGATCAGCGCGAGGGCGACGCCGGCCAGAAGCAGCAGGAGTTTGAAAAGACGTGCTCTCACCGCTTGGGCCCCCGCCATTCGAGCATCTGGGCAAGCTCGCTCCGGCCGAGAGACTTCGCCCAACCGAATGCATTGCGGCCGCCATAGAGCGGCCGGCGATCGGCACCGAAGACAAGCAGCTGCCGGAGAACCTCGGGGTCGCCTCCATGAACCGCCCGGATCAGGGGCGTGCCCACCGTTGGCGTTTTGAGATTCGGACTCGCGCCCCGGGCCAACAACTCGTGAACCACCGCCGGGTTTGCCTGGGCACTGGCGAGAAGCAGCGGCGTCCAGCCCAGACGGTCGACGTGGTCCGGATCCGCGCCGCGCGCGAGCAGCAGACGCATGATATCGATCGCCTCCATCCGTACAGCCCAAGACAGAGCCGTCCATCCGTCTCGATCTTCGGCCTCGATGTCGGCACCTGATCTGAGCAGCGTCTTCACCTTCCGGGGCCACCCACTGACGACCGCCGCCATCAGCGCGGTCGTGCCGACGTTGGATGTGGCGTTGACGTCGGCCCCCGCGGATGCGATGGCCTGGACCCGAGAAACGGGCTCCTCCTCAAGCGCCAGAATCAGCAGCGTCCTTCCATAGGGATCCCTACCCTCGAGATTCGCCCCCGCTTCGGTCAAGATCCGGGCCGTTCGATCGAGGCCCTGGCGCCGAGCCCGCAGCAAGGCCCGCGAAGCTTGCAGCCCCTTGGGATCCGCTCCGAGTTGCAGGACCAAACGCAGAGCGTCCTCGGAGTCGTGGCGCACGGCGGCCATGAGGCCGGCCTCCGGTGGCAGTCCCTCGTGGATGGTCTGTTGGAGCTCGTCCAACCGTCCTTCGCCAACCAGCGTGGCCACCGAAGGAGCGCCACCGGAACCATCTGCCGAGGGCCCCGTGCCGGCGGCGCCAGCCAGAACCAGGACGCCGGTCAGAATGAACGGAATGAGTTGCACTGCGATTGGCGACGCGCTAGGCCTGATTCGCGGTCTCGAGCTCGGCGTGGATCTCTTCGGCCTCGTCCAGAGCCCGCTCGGTGATCTCCCAGTGGCTCGCGTGCCAAACCGGGCGGCCGCTTCGAATCGCCAGAACCTGGGGCGACTGGTGGCGAAGGCCGGTACGCGCTTCGACCTCTCTCGAGACCTCCCGGGCCCGTTGGATCTCGATCACTCCGATCGTGGTCCGGTCCGCCTGCCTGGCGGCAAACTTCTCGAACTCACGCCAGGCGCCGGCCGAAGTACCGCAGATGAGACTGTGCTTGAAAATCCAGACGAGTCGCTCAGAAGAGGCGGCCAGAAGATCGTCAAGTTGTGCAAGCGTGGTGATGCGGCTGAGCTCCTGGGCGTCGGCCATGGCGGCTATCCTTCTTTGTAGGTGGCTTGAGTCAAGCCGGCGGCTCGACTCGGAGGCGTAATCATACAAAGGCCGGCCCCTCGGAACAACGGCCGGCATACAATGTCAGGCCAGAAATGAAAGTCGGGCTTTTCTACTTCCGTCCGTCCTGACAGAGCTGCGAGCGCACCCGTGAGGTGCTGAGAGCCTCAGGCTGCGAGCCTCGAATCGAGCGCTCGTCTCGCGTCGATCCTCTCGGCGCAGCCGACGTCGACGTCATTCTGAGCTCGGCGGCACGGGTCATCGTCTGCCGGGGCCGCAAGATCGTCGAGATTGCCGGTGGCCAAGCTCGCCCCGACGATCTCAAGGGGCCCACGGGCAAGTTCCGTGCACCTCTGCTCCAGGTCGACGACACTCTCCTGGTGGGATTCAACCAGCAAGCCCTGGCCGATCTCCTGGGCCAGCGCCCTAGTGCAGCTCGAACTCGGCGATGATCGGTAGATGGTCGCTCGCGACTTTCGAGGCTCGGAGCCGACATCTCCGGGCCATCAATCTCCTGATCGATCCACGAAAGTAGAGACGGTCCAGTGCTCCCCGGGGCGAGAACGACGGATAGGTACGAATCGGGCTCCGGCCGCGACGGGTCAAACCCTCGGTGGCGCAGTCAAAATCGAGGACGTCGACGAAGAACGGCCTGAGCAACGATCGCCAATCATTGAAATCGCCGCCCACGATGCACGCCGTGTCGTGACCGAGGACAGCGAACTCTTTCGAGCTTGCCAGCAAGCCGATCTGTTGCTGCCTCTCTCTTGCCGAAAGACCGAGGTGCAGGTTGAAGACCTCGAGCCTGTGCGGATGCCCACGGATCTTCTCGACTCGAAGCGTGGTGTGCTGGCAGCCGCGACGCTTCTTACGCCTGATGGTCAGGTCGATGTTGCGCTCACGCTCGATCGGGTATCTCGACAGGGTTGCATTGCCGTACCGGCCCTTGCGCAAACTGACATTGTGACCAACCGCCCGATGCGGGTAGCCGAGCTCCTCGGCCAGCTCGCGAGCCAGATCCATATTCCGGGATCTCGGAACGCCGTCGTCGACTTCCTGCAAGAGCACCAGGTCGGCATCATGGTGAGCCAGAATCTCGGCGATTCTCTGAGGTCGGAACGAGCGATCGACGCCAATCGCCCGGTGGATGTTGTACGTGAGTATTCTGAGCTTCACGGTAATCGATATCCCATCTCGGACGTGAGTCGGTCACCGCTTCTGATAAAAGTTCCCTGGCCCACGGCAAGCAGGTTCCCCGACTCGTCGTGGAGCTCACCCCGAACGATCTGGGACGATCTGCCCGAGTGCAGCACCCGCCCGGCGGCGATCAAGCGGCCCTCGGAGATCGGTCGAACCAATTGGATATTGAACTGACTCGTGAGGACGAAAACGTCTTCGACCACCGAGTTGGCGGCGAAGAAGCAGGCATCGTCAAGCGCCTTGAAGTAGACCGAGCCATGGACGCCGCCGGCGGCGTGGTGAAACTCGGACCGGACGTCGATGGTGACTCGAGCCGCAGCCTGGCTGATCTCGATTCCCGGTTGGTAGTGAGCGTTGGTGGGAGCCGAAAGGTACATCTGCTCGAGTTTTCGGTAGTGCTCGAGCCGTGCCGTGCCGGCCGCCGGCTCGAGGATCTCGGCTCTAATGCGCCCCTCGAGGTCGAGACGGGCGGAGCGAAACGCAGCCAGTCTCTCCTCCTCGGAACCTTGGATCCCCGCCGGATCCGGAATCGACCAGTGGAATCGCTCCCTGGCATTCGGAAAGTCCGGACACGCAGCGTTTGCCTGATCGCAGACCGTGACCACGAGGTCGAATGGCTCGTATAGGAACCGATCCAGAGTTTTCGATTCTTGGCCCGAGAGATCGATCCCGATCTCGCTCATGACTGTCCTCGCCTCTGGACGAACCGTGGTCGCAATCGTTCCAGCGCTGTGAGTCTCGAAACGATCGCCCGCCTCGTGACGCAACAGCCCCTCCGCCATCTGAGAGCGCGCGCTGTTGTGAGTGCAGAGGAAAAGTAGTCTTCGGCGCATCGAACAGGGGCCCTCGAGACCCGAAGTCGGGCCCGCCGGGCCCTGCTAAACTCCGGCGATCATTATGGAAGAGCGCCGATGGCAGGCGCAACCGGTTTCCGCAGAGAGCCGCATCCGTTGACCAAGAATCAGCCGTGAGCGACCGGATACTAGACGTCTTCCTGGCTGTCGTTGCGCTCGCGGCGCTCGGCCTCGCCGCAGCCCTGTGGCTGCAGGCGACCCGGTCGCTTCGACGCGGGGGCGCCCTCGAGCGAACCCTCGACGGCGCACTGGTGATCTGCTGGCTGAGTGTGGTGTTCTTTTTCCTGCTCGCCGGTCTGGGAGCCTTTCGAGTCTGGATCGCCGCCGGTGGAATGCTGATTACCGGGCTGACCGCAGCCGCTCTGGCGCCGAAGAGCAGGACCCCGCGGCAGGTCCTGAACGGAGTCTCTCTTCGCGGGCCCGAGCTGCGCGACCCGTGGCTCTGGGCCGCCCTGCCGGTCGCCGGTATTGCCCTGGCTCGCCTGATCAAGGGCATGGCGGCGCCGCCGATGGCCTGGGACGCGATGACCATGCACCTGCCCAAGGCGGCGTTTTGGATTCAGTCCGGATCCCTCGCCCTGCCGGATTTCCCGGACGCCTGGACCTACTACCGCTGGTTTCCCGCCGGCGGCGAGATCCTGTTCGCTTGGGTGATGCTGCCCTTTCGCGGCGACTTGCTGCTCGGCGTTTTCGGTTTTGCCGTCTGGCTGGCGGTCGGGATCGCCGGTGCGCGGCTGGCCCGGCTTCTCGGAGCGCCGAACCGGACTGCCTGGCTCGGAGGAGCGGCCCTCGCCGCTCTGCCCACCGTGCTCGTTTTCATGACCGCGAACTATGTCGACAACCTCGTAGTTCTCTTTATCCTGCTCGCGATCACCCACGCGCTGATGTTCCTGAGAGATCCGGCACCCGCCAACGGCGTTCTCGGCCTCGCCGCCTTGGGATTGGCTATCGCGACCAAGACGAGCAGCGTCTTGCTTGCCGCTCCGGTGATGCTAGCGATCGCCGCGACCGCTTGGCGCCATCGCGGGCGACTGGCCAGGACCGTCTACCCATCTTTCGGCGCGGCCCTCTTGCTGCCCTGTGTCGGGTATGTCTGGACCTGGATCCGGACCGGATCGCCGTTCTACCCGATCAAGGCTCCCCTGCTTCGGCTCCCGTTTCACCAGGAGCTCGCGGAGCTGTTTTCCGGACAGGTGTTTTCACCCGCGGTTCTTACCGGCGCCGGGTGGCCGGGTTTCTTGCGGTTGTTCTGGTCGGGAGCCCCCGGCGAAGGGCATATGAACTTCGGCGTTGGGGGAGCCATTCTCGGCGCCGCCGCGCTCCTCGGCGTCGGCCTTTCCCTGAACCGGAGTGATCGGCGCCTGCCCGTTTTGCTCTGCCTCGCCGGTGCCGTCATCACGATCCCCTTCGTCCTGTCGGCTGGCAACCTCGCACTCCGAACGGTCTGGATCGGTGTCCTCGGACGGCATATCCTGCCGGCCTTCGCTCCGATCGCTCTGTGCGCCACGCTGCTGCCCGGATGGAGCGCTCGACTCGCTCTGAGCGCGTCACTGCTGGCCGCGACGTTTCACTTCTTCCCCATCGGCTGGTCTGAAGCGATGGTCGAGCCATCGCTTCAGATCGCCGGCGTGGTCGTGGTCTGCGCCCTGGCCACCTTTGCGCTTCAGACCTTCGCCGCTCGGACCCTGCGCGCGCGCACACGCGTGGGCCTGCTTGTCCTGACAGGTGTTTTGTCTCTGAGCGCCTGGGACACCATTCGCGGACGGGCTCGCTATCCGATCTACCGGGAAACGGCGCCGGGGCTCGGTGCCTTCGATGCCCATCCCATACACCCGACCTTCGCCACCGCCGCATCGCTCTGGCAGATGCTCGACACACCGGAGGAGAAACGCATCGGCGTGACCGTCGGCAGAGACCAGGTTGGACACAACCAGTTCTTCTACCCGCTCTTGGGCTCGCGACTTCAGAACCGACTGATGCACCTCCCGACATCGACCGTTCCCAACGAGCTCGAGCTGAGCGCCCGCGAGCGCTACGCCCGAGCCGAGCCGGAGGCCTGGCTCGCCCACCTCGAAGCGTCTTCGGTCAGCTTGGTCGTGGGACTCTGGCAGCCGACGCCCGAGAGTGACTGGCTCCTGCGCGAAGGCTCATTCGAGGTCGCCGCTCTGACCGATCTGGGAGTGCCGTGGATCGGCCGCCGTCGAGCTCAGCAGCCCTCGGTACCACTGCCATGACTCGGCCGCTCGAGCTGAAGCTGCTTCGCGGCCGCTATGCGATCGTTCGGCTCGAGCCCGAGGCGACGGTTCCGGACTGGGTCAAGGGCGAGATCACCTGCATCGCCCGGACTCCGAGCGAGCTTTCCGTACTGTGCGACGAAGACAGGGTCCCCGATTCGGTGCGCTCCAACGGCCCCTGGAAGTGTCTGGAAGTAGCGGGACCCCTCGATTTCGCCGAGGTCGGGGTTCTGAGCTCACTCACCGCGCCCCTTTGTAGAGCCGGTGTCAGCGTGTTCGTTTTCTCGACCTTCGACACCGACTACCTGCTCGTTCGTGAGGACAAGCTGGCCACGGCGGCGGCCGGTCTGGAAGCCGCCGGCCACCGCATCCGACGAGAGAACCGAGAGCGCAACGTGAACAGGCTGGGCTCGGGCGGTGATTGAGGCGCTCTCTTCGCTGTAGTTGAGACGGTCGACACTTTTCGCTTCGCTCAAGGGCAAGCGGAGGTCGGCCTCTGCAATGGCTCCGCCGATCCGCGGCTGAAGGGAGCGCCGCGTGGATCTCGCAGGGAGCCTCTCTTCGCTCCCGGAGAGATCTCACCGGCGCGACTCAATCGGAGCCAGCCATCCCAGAGTAGCCAACCCGCTACTTTCGAGGGATCGCGCTCAGGGCCGAGGAGCCTCGGCTTCCTCCCGTTCCTCGTCCTTTTCGGCAACGTGGTGCTCGAGCATGTGATTCCCGATCCACTGGGCCATGACGTGACGCGGTAGGGCAACCAGGTGCACGTCCACCTCCTTCTTCTGTCCGGCCCGCTCGATCGTAAGAGTGATGGTCTTGCCGGGCACCAGGGATTTCTTGGCTTCGGCCCACACGGCCTCTTCACCCGCCGAAGTGCTGACCCCGTTGAATGCCAGCACCGTGTCGCCACGGCTGAGCCCGGCCGCCTCCGCGGGACTGCCCGCGACGACTTGCGTCAGCACAGGGATCTCATCCTCATCATTCCATTCGATTCCGATCCAGCCCTTCTGGCTGAGCTTCTCCACCATTCCACGAACGCAGACGCCCGCATCGGCCGTACATCTTTTCTTCTCGTGGTCGGGATCATCGTCCCCGGCCCAGGCAGGCACCACAACGAGCGCGGCGAGAAGGAACGGAGTGATTTTTCGGGTCGTACGCATTGTGTCAGCCTCCAGCGGAACCCATCACAGGCAGGTTCCGTACTCGTCTTCGAACGGGTCGCAAGCCGAGCTATGAGTTTGAAATCCTAATCCCGAGAAAGCCGGACCGATCGCGGCGAACGGATCGTCGACCTCGCCGACTTCACCGAAGGCGCTCTCTGACGACGCTGCCGACGCGGCTTCCTCGGCAACCAACCCCTGCTCCGCATCCTCGGCCTCGCTCGACTCGACCACAGTCGCATCTACGAACGTCTGCTCGATCGTAGCGACACCCGCGGAGTCTGCCGGAGCGTCGCAGCCGATCGCCATCAGAACCAGCAGAATGCCTGCAATCATGGTCGAAACTCGCCTCTTGAACCTCATCAGCCTTCCGGCCTTCTATTCTACGTGGCAGAGGCGGGCGAGGTTGCAGCGTTCAGAAACCGCGCCGTCTCGGACCAGATCCAATCCATGCGATCGATCAGCCGGTGATCGCCGTCTTCGAGAAGCTCGAGCCGCGTCAGCTCGGGAGTGGCCTGCGCAAACGCCGCCACCTCTCGCCAAGAGACCCGGTCGTCGAGCTTGCCCTGGAAGATCAAAGCCGGGGTGGTGTGAAGCGACGCGAGCCTCGAGCTCGGATAGCGCTCCAGATCGGCGACGAACTCCCAATCCAGCTCGAAAGTGCCCAACTCGTTGGTCACCTCGAGAACGCCGCCTCGCTGCCAGTCCGCCATGCCTTTGGGCCCGAGCGCATCGGCGAGCGTCCTCTCGAGGCCCAGAGCGGGCGCGATGAGTGCGAGCGATCGCACCGCCGCCGAAGCCGGAGATCGCGCGAGCGCCGCGTGCCAGAGCGCCACGAGGGCGCCCATCGAAGATCCGATCAGCGACACCTCCTGGCGAAGTGACGGTAGCTCTCGGCGAGCTCGCTCGACGTCACGTAGACAACGACTCAACGTCAGGCCGCGCATGGAGCCTCCGGAAACCCCGTGGCCCTGAAGATCCAACGAGACGAATCCGAATCCGGCGCTTTCGGCTCGCTGGCGAAAGAACTCGGCCTTCTCACCGTTTTGACTGGAGCCGAAGCCGTGAAGATAGAGGATCGTCGTCGCACCCTCTGCGCCGGAACCGACGCGAGCCACCAGCTCGGCATCTTGTCCGTTCGCAGGAATCTGATGCAGCTTATCCATCTCGGTGGAACTCGGCCCTCGCTTGTCAACGCCGTTCGACGCGAACCATACCCCCATCTCGAACCTGCTCCAAATGTGCCAGGATCCGCCTCATGCACCGAGGACCGGCCTGGACTCGAGCCGCCTTCAGAAACGCTGCAGCCTCTTGGCACCTTGCCCTCACGGCTTTGCTTGCCGCTGTTGCCCTGGGTGCCTGTGCTTCACTGCCGGCCTACGATGACCTCGTCGAACGGCTGGGCAGCGGCAGTTTCGTCGAAGTCGAAGGAGCCCGCATCTACGTCGAGACCCTCGGTGAACCCGGCACGGGGAGCCCCGTCGTCCTGGTGCACGGCTACGGTGCTTCCAGCTACTCCTGGCGCCACGTTCTCCCGGCTCTCGCCGAGCGCCATCAGGTCGTTGCGCTCGACCTGGTCGGCTTCGGTCTCACCGAGAGGCCCAAGGGCAAGAATCATTACTCGCGCACCGGCCAGGTCGATGTGCTCTCGGCCGTGGTTGACCATTTCGGCTGGCCGTCGGCTCACTTCGTCGGGCACTCCTATGGCGGCGGTCTGGTCATGAGCCTGGCTCATCTCGAGCCGGACAAGGTTCGCTCGATGGTGCTGGTAGGGAGCACGGTACCCGTGTACAGCGACAAGCGCCGGCACATCTTCGGCAGGCGACCGTTTGCTCCGCCACTGGTACGCGCGTTCCTCCGACCTTCGTTCGTGCGCCGCTCGCTACGGCGTTCTTTCTACGACGACCGGGCCGTGACCGACGAGCTCATCGCCTCCTACTTGGAGCGCGTGCGAGTCGAAGGGGTGACACGGGCCTACGTCGGTCTCACCGCTCCGGCCCCTTCGGATGAGAGGTTCGACGATCTTCGCTACGAGACCCTCGGACAGCCCACGCTCGCGATCTGGGGCTCGCATGACGTGCTCATCCCATCCGAGGGTGCCCGCAAGGCCATCGGCAGGTTCCCCGACGCGCGCTTCATCGAGATCACCGAATGCGGGCATATTCCGATGGAGGAGAAGCCCGACGAACTGGTCGCCGAAGTTCTGCCGTTTTTCGCCGAGGTCGACTCCGCCGTTTCCGGAGTGGACCCGGCCCGAACCCGTTGAGCCGGCGTTCCGCTAGAATGCCCGCGATGTTCACGGGTGGATTACCTCAAGACAACGTTGTCACTGCCGACAAGTCCTTCTCCGATCTCGGCTTGAGCCTCCGGCTTACCGACGCCCTGCGCGAGATCGCCTTCTACAATCCCACGCCGATTCAAGCCGAAGTTCTGCCGCGTGCTCTCGAGGGCGCCGACCTGATCGGGCTGGCGCAGACGGGCTCCGGGAAGACCGCGGCGTTCTGTCTTCCCATGGTCGAGCGTCTCGCGCCAAACCGGGGCACGCGGGCTCTGGTGCTGTGCCCGACACGCGAGATCGCCATGCAGACCAAGTCCTTTCTCGACGTCCTGGAGCCGACCACCGGCTTCACCTCGGTGTGTCTGATCGGCGGTGTCCGGATGGACCCCCAGATCAGCAAGCTGAGGACCAAGCCGGACGTCATCGTGGCCACGCCGGGGCGTCTGCTCGATCACGTCGGGCGCCGCACCGCCTACATCGACCGGGTCGAGTACCTGGTGCTGGACGAAGCCGACCACATGCTGGATCTCGGGTTCTTGCCCCAGATCCTGAGAGTACTCGAACTCCTGCCGGCGCAGCGTCAGACCATGATGTTCTCCGCCACCATGCCGGCCCAGATCGACCGAATCGCCCGGCGCTTCATGCGCGAGCCGGAGCAGGTCGACTTCCGCCCCGACGGCCGCACCGCCGAAGGCATCGAGCATCGCCTCTATCTGGTGCAGCCCGAGAACATGCGGGCATGCCTGATGGGCCTCCTGGAGCAGGAGCAGGGCAGCACTCTCGTCTTCCTGCGCCGCAAGGTCGACGCCGAGTGGGCCTACAAGCAGCTCAAACAGGAAGGTCACAGAGTCGACCGCATGCACTCGGACCGCAGTCAAGGTCAGCGCGTCGAGGCCCTGGCCAGCCTGCGCTCGGGCAAGAACCGGATCCTGCTTGCCACCAACGTCGCAGCCCGTGGAATCGACATTCCGGTAATCGAGCACATCATCAACTACGGCATTCCGGAGAACGTCGAGGAGTACGTGCACCGCGCGGGCCGGACGGCGCGAGGTGACGCCGAGGGCATCGCATCGACGATCGCGACGTGGAAGCACAAGGAAGAGATCGCCATGATCGAGCGCGCACTAGGCAGACCGCTGCCGCGCTGCGCGGCGCCCGGGGTCGAGCCGTACGTCGAGCGCAAGACCACGATCCGCGGCCGCAAAATCCGCCGCCGGAGGCTGCTGTAAGGCTTTCTGGCCTTTGCCCGCGCAGAGACGCCGATTGCCAGAGCAGCGGCCAGGGGACGCCTCGGGCAAGGAGACCTGCGGCGGTCAGGCCCTCGGCTGCGCGCCGCTACGCGCAAACCGACCGATGCCTCCGATTCGATCTCGCGTGCGCTTGCGGCGAGCCCCCTGGCCTGCTGCTCTGCCGAATCGGCTGTCTCCAGCGCCTCCCGAGTGACTGTCGAAGAAGAAGCCGGTCTCGGCCTTGCCGGGCGCAAAGCCGTTTGAGGCGATGCGAGGATCCGGCGTGGCGACTGGAGGGGGAGGCGAGGTCAAGCGATTTGCCCGCACCGCAGCGGGGGACTCGGCATCTCGAAGGCAATCAACGGTTTGCGCGCAGCCATCGCCGATGGCGCAGGCAAAGGCCCGACCGCCGCCCACGCGCCCAGCCGAACGGCTGCTAGGTGCAGAGACCGTTAGACGTGCGGACCACCGACGAAATAGGGCTGCAGTTGCCGTGTATACTCCGCTGCGGTCGCACGGGGTGCAACGTCATTGTCCGGCGAAGCTGAGACGGACCCGTCGAACCTGATCCGGTTCGCACCGGCGGAGGGACTGCGACTCACACTCCGAGGTCGGTCGAGCCTGGCACCCAGAAGGAGGGGCCATGACATCGAACCGACGTGAAAGTCAGATCCAACTCCCGCTCTTCGGCGCCCCCAACCCTTCCAGCACCGCCGAGGGCACCACGCCCGGTTCGTTTGCGCTCGCGCCCGACATCGGGGGGCCGCTCACGTTCGCCTCCCCGGACACCCCCGGGATGCCGCCACCGTCGACCAGGACCGCCTGGGACTTCCTCCCCGAGGGCTGGAGCGTCGAGCGACGGGGCGGCTCGATTCGAGCTACGGCTCCCGAGGGCTTCGAGCCCATCACGCAGCTCGAGCACGCCCGACTCGGCATCGTCACAGCCGGGATGGCGCGAGTCGCCGAGCGCGAGGGGCACCTGACGCCGGACCAGGTTCGCAACGAAGTCGCGGCGGGTCGGATGATCATCCCCGCGAACAAGGTGCACCTCGGCCACCGGCTCGACGCCATGGCGATCGGGCGCGCCAGCCGTACCAAGATCAACGCCAACATGGGCGCTTCTCCGGTTTCGTCGGGCACCGAGGATGAGGTCGAAAAACTCCGCTGGGCCGAGCGGTGGGGCGCGGATACGGTAATGGATCTCTCGACCGGAGGCGATCTAGATGCTTGCCGGGACGCGATTCTCCGCAACTCGACGGTGCCGATCGGCACCGTTCCGATCTACTCGATGATCATCGGCCGCCGCCTCGAAGACCTGTCGCCCGAGATCATCCTGGAGACTCTCGAACACCAGGCTCGCCAGGGCGTCGACTACTTCACCATTCATGCGGGCGTCGTTAAGCGTCACCTGCCGTTGGTCAAGAATCGCCTGATCGGCATCGTCTCGCGCGGCGGCTCACTACTTGCCAAGTGGATGCTCGTGCACGGCCGAGAGAACCCCCCGTATGCTCCCTGGGCCGAGATCTGCGAGATCATGCGCCGGTACGACGTGTCATTCTCGATCGGTGACGGCTTGAGGCCGGGTGGCCTGGCCGATGCCACCGACGCGGCCCAGCTGGCCGAGCTGGAGATTCTGGGTGAGCTCACCGAGCGCGCGTGGAGCCACGGCGTCCAGGTGATGATCGAGGGTCCCGGGCACGTCCCCTTCGATCAGATCGAGTACAACATGAAGCTCGAGCGTACGCTTTGCCACGGTGCGCCGTTCTACGTGCTCGGCCCCCTGGTCACCGACGTTTTCCCCGGCTACGACCACATCACGTCGGCGATCGGGGCAACCGCGGCCGCCTATCATGGCGCCGCGATGCTCTGCTATGTCACGCCCAAGGAGCATCTGGGACTGCCGAAGAAGAACGACGTCAAACAAGGCTGCGTTGCCTACAAGATCGCGGCCCACGCCGCGGACGTGGCATTGGGAATCCCCGGCAGCCGCGACTGGGACGACGAGCTCACCAAAGCGCGCGCGGCTCTCAACTGGGACCGCCATTTCGAGCTGGCCTTCGATACCGATACCGCCCGCGCTTTACACGACGAGGACTTGGCCGTCGACACCGACTTCTGCGCCATGTGCGGTCACGACTGGTGCAGTGTTCGGATCTCGAAGGAGATCCAGGAGTTCGCCTCAGGCAAGGACGACGAGTATGCCTGGGAAGAAGCCCGGCAAAGCGCACCGCTCACTCCCGAGCAGCGGCAGATCCTCGAGCAGCGAGGCGTGCTCTCGCCCGAGGAGATCCACGCCATGGCCGGCCGGACACAGGAAGTCATGATCGGCGACAGTGCCTCCGAGGGCAGGGCCTCTTGCCACAGCGACTACGTCGACGCGGATACAGCCAGGTCTCTCCAAGAGGATCGGCTCGTCCAGTTGGGCTCGCGGTAGCGACAATCTCGGGGTCTGGACTCTTCGACAACCGGCTGTTAGAAACTGCCGGGAGACGACCCGAATCGAAATGAGGAGATTCTCGATGAAACGAGTGCTGACAGCTCTGGCAATCTTGACGACGATAGCGTGCGCAAAACCCGCCGAGGAGCCCGCGGTGGGGCCGACCACCGAGAAACCAACCGCCGTCGCCAAGGCCCTCGCCCCGGATGTTCGCGGCGAGGTCATCAAATACGAAGTCGACGGCGTGACTTTCACCGGCTATTTGGCCTACGACGACCAGCTCGAAGGACCGAGACCCGGCGTCCTGGTGGTTCACGAGTGGTGGGGACACAACGAATACGCCAGAAAGCGCGCCGAGATGCTGGCCGACATGGGATACACCGCCTTGGCCCTGGACATGTACGGCGAAGGCAAGCTCGCCGAGCACCCCGAAGACGCCGAGAAGTTCATGATGGAGATTCTCGGCAGCTTGGAGACCGGAGTCGCGCGTTTCGAGGCGGCCCGGAAGCTCCTCGAGGACCACCCCACGACCGACCCGGACAAGACCGCCGCGATCGGCTACTGCTTCGGCGGCGGCGTGGTTCTGCACATGGCCCGCATCGGAGCCGGGCTCGACGCCGTCGCGAGTTTCCACGGCGGTCTGGCGCCGCTCGCGCCCGCCCAGCCCGGAATAACCGAAACGCGGATTCTGGTCGCCCACGGCGCCGACGACCCCATGGTGCCGGCGGAACAGATCGACGCGTTTCAACAGGAAATGGCCGATGCCGGAGCCGACATGAAGTTCATCTCCTATCCGGGAGCCCAGCACTCGTTCACCAACCCAGGAGCGACCTCGGTTGGAGAGGAGTTTGGCATGCCGCTCGCCTACAACGAGGACGCCGATATCGAAAGCTGGGGTGAGCTCGAGGTGTTCCTGGGCGAGACCTTCGCCGGCGAGTAGAGCCTCTTCAGAGGCAGGTGCGAGCTCTCAGGCGCGAGCGCCTAGGAATCCTCTGCGGCGACGAGGACAACGCCATCATCGATGGCCGCTGTGCGCCATCGCTGCGCGTGCTCCTTGCCCCGCAACCCGGCTAGTTCGCCCGAAGCATAGATCGCCTCGTAGAACTGATACTGGTCCGGCGCGCCGGTTTCGGGGCGCTCGGGATCACTCGAGCGAGCCCCGTGACGCTCGACTCGCCCGCGAATCCCCAGCAGCTGGCGTCGCGCCATGATGCTGTCAATCACCCGGAACGCCAGCAGGGCGAGCGGAGCCGTCAGCCCTTTGGCGTCTGCGGACATCCGGATCACGAGCCGCGAGGTTCCACCATCGGGCGTCAGCTGAATGTCCACCACCAATCGGGTCGTGGCGCCGGCGAACCGCGCCCCCTCGGCCCACCAAACGAGAGAGCGGCCGGGCTCGATATGGCGCAGGTAGCCGGTGGGCGTGGCATCGCCTATTGCGGGAGCGGGGATCCAGGAGACGATGTGCTCGGCCGAGGTCCGGCCGCCGTTGTCCAATCGATCGTAGCTGTACCAGCCCGCGCCGCGACCGAGCTGGGCCAGCCAGGGCCACACGATCTCGGGCTCGGCCTCGATCGCGATCGCGCGCGTCATCACGACCCGAGCCGCTGGCCCACCGCCGAGATACTCGTCGCCCGGCATCTCGAGTTCATGCTCCGCCCGAGCCGAACCCCAGTTCATCCCCCAGCGCAAGAACAGTAGGAGACCGACGATGAGCAGAAATGCTAGCAGCGCGATCAGCGTTACCGGCGCCATCAGCTCCTCAGTTCGACCGGATGACAGTCGCCGCACTCTTCGCCGCGCCAGGCGCGACAGCCCTCCCAGGCGATGATCGGCACCATCGAAAGACCCGCCACCGGATCGGCCCACCACCAACCCAACAAGGCGTTGAGCGCCAACCCCACCAGCAGGATCGCCGAGAGAACCGCGCACAGATCGGTCTGGCGGGAATCGGAGACCAGGGCCGAGCTCGAAATCCGCAGGGCGACCGCGCGCTTGGCTCGCGCCAACACCGGCATGACAATGAGCGAAAGGGCGGCTATGACGATTCCCAAAACACTCGCATCGGGCGGCCGGTTGGTGATCAGAGCCCTGGCCGAGCCGATGCCGACGTACGCGGCGAGGAGAAAGAACGTGACCGCCACGAGTCTGCGAGCGTGGCCTTCGTGCCGGTCGTCATCGTGGCCCAGCCGCCAGAGAAGCACCGCTCCGGAGAGGCTCTCGATCACCGAATCAATGCCGAAGCCGATCAGCGAAACGCTGCCGGCCAGAAGGCCGGCGCCTACCGATACGATCGCCTCGATGAAGTTCCAGCCGATGGTCAGAAACTCCAGCCGCCGGCCGCGCCGGAGCAAAGCCGGCCGGTCTTCGAGTGCTGGAGCGCCCACGACCATGGCCGCAGCTAGCGTAGCAGGACCGAGAGGCCCGCTCACCGGATGGCTCTCGCTCGGCGTGAGCACTAGGTCCAGCCAAACAGCAGGCCCCCCCACCCATCTCGGTTAGAATGGAGTTCTTCGAGCGTCGCATCGCGCCCAGGCACCGAGGGCTGAAAGCCATGGCCGAGCCACATGAATCCACGATTCCTGTCGATTCACCCAGGGCCTTCTTCGATCGCGAGCTGAGCTGGCTCGCCTTTGCGCGTCGGGTTCTGGCGCTGGCCGAGGACCGCGAGCTGCCGCTTTTCGAGCGCATCAAGTTCGCCGGCATCATGGGCATGCTGCACGACGAGTTCTTCATGAAGCGCATGAGCGGAATCAAGCGCAAGATGCGAATGTGGCCGGAGAAGCGCTCGCTGGACGGCCGTCTTGCCGAGGAGGAGCTCGTCGCCTGCCGTGCCGAGATCCTCGATCAAAGCGACATCCTGGAACGCGTCCTCGAACAGAACGTCCGGCCGGCGCTGGCTCGGGAGGATCTTCCGATTCTCGCGTGGGCGGAGCTCGACGAGACGGCGAGGGCGCCGTTGCGCGAGTACTTCGAGCACTCCGTGCTGCCGATTCTCACGCCGCTCGCGGTCGACGCCGAGCATCCCTTTCCGTTCATCAGCAACGACGCCCTGAACCTTGCGGCAAGACTACCCCTCGAAGAAGGCAGAGGCCTGCGGTTCGTGCGCATCAAGGTCCCCGACAATCGGCCCCGGTGGGTGCCGCTCGAGGGCGGAGTGGGCTACACGCCCCTCGAGGAGATCATCGCCGCCAATCTCGATCTGCTCTTTCCAACCACGCCTCCGGAATCGGTCTATCGGTTCCGGGTGACGCGCGGCGCCCAGGGCGAGCCGGATGCGTCGCGCGATCTGACCTCGGAAGAGGCCCTCCGAGAGCCCGGCAGCATCATTCGGCTGGTGTCGAAGGAGCTCAAGGCGCGACGCTTCGCGGGCACCGTCCGGCTCGAGGTCGACTCCGAAACGCCCCCCGACCTTTGTCAGTGGCTGGTCAGCCAGCTCGGGATCGACGACGACGATCTCTATCGCTCGCGAACCCTGCTGCGGCTGAGCAATCTGCTGGACCTCGAATGCGGCAATCGGCCGCACTTGAAGCTCCCTCCCCACAAACCCAGAACCCATGCACGCCTCAAAGCCCTGCCGCAAGCGCCGCAAGCCATCTTCGACGAGATCCGGCGGGGCGACATCTTGTGCCATCACCCCTACCATAGCTTCGACACCTCGGTTCTGCGCTTCATCGAGTCGGCCGCGGTGGACGCCGCGACCCTGGCTATCAAGCTGACTATCTACCGAACGAGCAAGGACTCGCCCATCGTGCAAGCGCTGGCCGAAGCCGCGCGGCGTGGCAAGCAGGTGGCGGTGCTCGTCGAGATCACGGCTCGCTTCGACGAAGCGCCGAATATCGCCTGGGGGCGGTTTCTGGAGGACGAAGGCGTTCACGTCGCTTACGGAGTCGAGAAACTCAACACCCACGTCAAGGGCCCACTGGTTGTTCGCGAGGAGGGTGGCCAGATACGACGCTGCGCGCACGTCGGTACCGGCAATTACCACACCGGCACGGCGAGAATCTACGAGGATCTCGGCATCCTGACTTGCGAGCCCGAGATCTGTGCCGACATGGCGGAGGTTTTCAACGAGCTCACCGGCGCGACACACCGTGTCGAGTACCAGCGGCTCTTGGTGGCGCCGGTGACGATGCGCCGTCGCTTCGTGGAGCTCATCCGGCAGGAGGCCGAGCACGCTCGCACCGGGCGCGAGGCCGGGATTCGCGCCAAGGTCAACCAGCTTCAGGACAAGGAAACGATTCAGGAGCTGTATCGCGCCAGCCAAGCGGGGGTTCCCATCGAGATCAACGTCCGGGGCCTGTGCTGTCTGCGCCCGGGGGTGCCGGGCCTGTCGGAGAACATCCGCGTTTTCAGCGTGATCGGTCGCTTCCTGGAGCACAGCAGGATCTACCGCTTCGCCAATGGTGGGGATCCAGCCTACTTCATAGGCTCGGCCGACTGGATGAAGCGCAACTTGAGCCGCAGGGTCGAGACCATCACGCCGGTCGTGGATCCGACCATCCGGCGCGAGCTGCTGGAGATCCTCGACGTGTACGCGAGCGACAACGCCTCGGCGTGGGACGCCGATCCCGACGGCAAGTACCGGCGCCGGCAGCCGCCCTCCGGTGAGCCCCGGCGAGCCGCCCAGGAGATCTTCATCGAACGGGCGCGCTCGCGACCGCCAAGCCCCGCGGAGCCGGAAAAGGATATGGCTCGAGTCGACGAGCCCGCCGCGCTTGAGGTCTAGGAAATCGAGGACACCATCCGTTGGTGTCCCCTCCCGACTGGTTTTGCGTGAGCACCAAGGACTGGTGTCCCCGACAAGAAAAGCGCCGCCGGTTCCCCCGGCGGCGCTCGTGTTTGTAAGGCGCCGGGCTTCGCTCCTCCGAAGCCCGGCGTTGGGATGGAGAGACTAGAACAACACTCTCACGCCGACCTGGAACTTCCGCGGCTCGCCGGCGCCACTGCGCACGGTGCCATCGAAGTTGAAGATGAGTGAGGTGGTCTCGGGAATCAGGAAGTTCGCCTCGTCGAGGAGGTTGAAGATCTCGAAGATCGGCTGCACGGTGGTGTTGCCGACCTCGAAGTCCTTCGACAGCCGAACGTCGACGGTCGAGAACTCGTTGTCCTTCTCGCCCTGATTGCGCCGGAACACCTCGCCGCCGACGGTGCAGTCGCCGATACAACGACTCGCGCTCGGCGGAGAGCCGTTGACCGGCGTGCCGTCCGGGTTGATGTCCGCCGGCTGCGCGTCGAGAAAGGTCGCGCGCACGTTGACGTCGACCGGTCCCTGCCAGAGCAGCCAGGCGTTGAAACGGTTGCGCTGGTGGCGGTCGGAGAGACTGAACTCGGCGTCCAGATCCGAGATGTTGGCGTAGCGGATGGTGAACGGATCGCGCTCGTTGTCGTCGTCCGACTTGTCCTCGGAGTTGGTGTAATAGGCCTGGAACGCCAGCTTGTTGGACATACGCTTGTTGATGCCTACCGTGACGCCGTAGTAGCGGCTCTTGGCGGTCGACGAGACCGTCCAAAGGCCTTCACTCTGGGCACAGTTGATGCCGTTCGAGCCATCGGCTCCCAGACCGGAAGACCAGGGGCAGCCGAGGACCGGGTCGTTGTTGTTGATCCAGCGGGTGATGTGATCGGTCTTGGCGTAGTTGGCCTTGACCAGCAGGGCGTAGGACGGTTTGATCTCCTTCTCCCAGGAAAGGGCGGTCGACCAGGTGCGCGGCGTCTGCCAGTCCTTGTCGAAGACGTAGACATTGGGGAAGAAGGGGTCTCCGGCCTCACCTTCGGGTAGCAGATTGGGCCAGGTCGGCGGCCGGAAGGAGCTGTTCGCGAAGAGCGTCTGTCCCCGCGAACCATCGGTGGACCGCGTCGAGGCCAGGGCCAGCGCCGGAATCCGGGCGTGGTAGATCCCCGAGTTGAAGCGAATGACCGAGTCGGTGCTGCCCTTGGGCGTCCAGGCCATGGCGAAACGGGGCTGGATCTGCTCGTTGTCGTCGGGAATGGTGCCGTCCGAAGGGAACTCCAGCGGCCCTAACAGCGAGTCCCGGGTCTGGCCGAAGAAGGGCGCGAAAAAGACCTCGCTCGCCGGCGTGATCGGACTGGGATTGTCGAGCATCTCCCAGCGCAGGCCCAGATCGAAGGTCATGTTCGCGTTGGGCTTCCAGGTGTCTTGAAAAAACAACGCGGTTTCGGTCTGACCGATGTCCTGGGTGCCGGCCTCTTCCACCGTCAAGCCGCCGACGCCGGCCTGCTGGAGGAAGAGCAGGAGCGGACCGGAGAAGGTTTCGCCGTCCGGGCATGTCCCGGTGACGGTCGTACCGCCGCCTGAGCAATCCCCATAGCCGGGACCGAGCTCGACGTAGTTTCTGAATCCGTCAAACGAGCTGAACTTGTAGAGACCGTTGGCAAAGCCAATAAAGGTCTGCGACGAGACCACGTCGTTGTACTCGAGGCCGGCCTTGTAGGCATGGTTGCCCTTCAGGAACGAGACGTTCTCGTTGAGCTGCTGGCGCTCGTCGTCGTAGATGACCGGAATAAAGAACGGCATGCCGATGCGGTAGCCGCCAACGAAGTCGAAGGCGGTGTCCGGGAAGGGCCGGTCCTGACCCGGGATGTTCGGACCCTCGTAGGGCCGCGGCCGCCACTCCTTGGCGTACTGGACGCGGACTTCGTTGAGCATTGTATCCGAGATCGTGCTGATGAACGAGCCGGTGTAGCCGTGGGCATAGTCAAGCTCCACCGCATTGGAGCTCACGCCCCAGGAAGGCACGTCGAAGGTGCCGTTCTCCTGCCGCGAGTAGTGATAGGCCCAACGCAGGGTCAAGAGATTCCGGTCCGAGGCCTGGAAGTCGACCTTGGCGAGGTAAGCATCGCCGTCGTTGGTGCGGTCGATCGGGGCGTTCTCGTTGGGAAGCCCCTGATCGGCCAGGAACTGCACGACCTC
>JAAENP010000056.1 GCA_024224155.1 bacterium | reverse complement strand
CGAGCGCAACCAGGAGTTCCGCTGCCAAGTCCGCCGCGAGCAGCCTTTCCGGAGCACCAGCAATGACGTCGCACAGGTGACAGATCGCTGCAACGTGGATTTCCAGTTCCTCTTCTGCGCGCCGCCGCTGCCAGCAAAAGGCACCGTAGCCGAAGACAGTGGCGCTTCTCAGCTTGTCGCACCTGCTGGAGGCGACACGGCACCGCGCCCAAAAAGGAAGCGCCTCACGCAGAAGACGCCCGACGACCATCAGCGAGCAGCTCTCGTGAGAAGGCCCAGAAGACGCCCGGCTTGGTTCCCTACCGCGGCCACCCTGTCCCAGTCAGAGTATGCGTGCCTCGAGAGCTTCGCGGCATCTTTCCAGAAGGCTGCCGCCATGGATTTCTACATTACCAAGTACCAGGGCAAGCCCATGGAATCCCTCACGCCGCTCTTCATGAGCATGTCCAGCGGCATTCACCGCCTCGAGAAGCAGGAAGAGCAGGAGGAAGCGGAGGCAAACGCGGCGCGACTGGCTGTCGACGGCGACGGCGATGCTGCGCAGCCTGCCCCCAAACGGCGCAAGACCGTCGAAGATCTCTCACGGCGCGCACGCCGGATCACCATCCGCTTGGCGTCCATGGCCAATCGGTGCTTCTGGGTCTCCGCCGCGGAGCTCGTGGTGCACATCCTCACGGACGGCGATTGCCTCCAGAGCCACAACAACATGAGACTCTTCACCAGGCAACTACAGTGGGCCATGCAGCAGTGCAAGAAGCACCTCAACCATGAGGCCGTCGAGGAAGCCTCGGAGAAGGCCCACCACAGTGTACAGGCGGTGTCCGTGCATGTCATCGGCCGCAGCGAAAAGGAGGAGGCGCAGCACGTCTCGGACTCCGACGTCTCCATCGACAAGATCGAGGCCTGCACCACCAGCACCAACACATCGGACGACTACGCGCACCGCGGGCGCAAGTTGAGCACCATGCCCTTCTACGTCTATCGCATGTACGTGCGGCGCGTTCCGCAGTCCAGTCGGACCAGAGCAGCGGCTCCAAGCATCTTCCCCTTCGAGTCCCACTACGCTCTGGCCAGGAGTTACGCGCAAGAGGTCCTGCTGCATCACGCACACGTGCCCACCATCGACGGCTTCCAATGTCCCACCGTCGACCAGGACCCGGAGCAGAACGCGCTGCTGAAGGCCATCCTCTTCACGCCTTGGTCCTGCACCAACGCCGTGGACTGCGGCAGCGTCATGAACTTCCGCCACCTTCTATCCAATGGCTGTGGTCCCGAAGACGTAGCTGGCGATGCTGCTCAGCTCGCCGAGCTCGCCGGTGATGCGTCTCGCCTCGCCGCGTCTTCCTCTTCGTCTTCCTCAAAGCTTGGCCGAGCCAGCGGAATCATCGCTATTTCGCCTCGCGTTCCGCAGCGCGCGTACACGTTCCATCGGGCCTGGAGACTCCGACACAGCGAGATCCACGTGCTCGCCGGCCGAGCGGACTGTCGCTGTG
>JAAENP010000055.1 GCA_024224155.1 bacterium | reverse complement strand
GTTGGCGAGCTCGGCGAGGACCTCGACCGAGGGCAGGCCGCCGTTGGTCGTTTCGTCCGGTTGCGCCTTGGCCGCGACCTCGACGCGGTCAAGCCTCGAGCCCTTGTTGATGACGTCGTCCAAGACCAATTGGGTACCCGCCTGAACCGACCAGAGCAGGGTCAATTGGAAAAGGCCGGCGGCCATCGCGGCGACGATCATGAAGGCGAACAGCAGGTTGCCGAGGGCTTCGCGGAAAGCGATCTTGACCTGCAGCCCCGGCGGACAACCTCGGAGTCGGCGTGCTCGATGGCCGTTTTCCTCCGGCGCGCAGAAGCTTTCCGGCCGCGCCCCGTCATCGGGCGTCTCCTCGGATCGTTCAGTCTCGGCGTGGACCCGCGTCAGTTTGCCCTCGGCCAGCTCGTAGGTCTCGCCCACGTCGCGAAAGATCGAATCGTGTGAGGCGACCAGGATCGTGGCGCCGGCTCGGCAGAGCTGCTTGAACAGGTCGATGACTTTGGACTTTCTTTGAGGATCCAGGCTCGCCGTCGGCTCGTCGGCCAGGATCAGGTCCGGGCCGTGGGAGAGGGCGCGCAGGATGGCGGCGCGTTGGCGTTGCCCGCCGCTGACGTTGGTTCTGCGCCGCCGCATGACGCCCTCGGCGATCTCCTCCGGGCGGAACATGAGCTCTTGTAGCCGGCCGAGGCGCTCGCTGATCCTCGGCTTCGGCAAGCGATGGATGCGGGCTGGCAGCTCGCTGTTTTCCTGAAGGTTGAGTAGCGGTAGGAGGAGATCGTCCTGAAAGACGAATCCGATGTGGCGGGATCGCAGGTCCTCCGTTTCCGCCGCCGACAGCGCTTGCCCGTTGCCGGTGACCCGGGTGCCGCAGACCTCCAGAGACCCTTCGAAATCCGGATCGACGAGGCCCAGGAGGCGCAGCAGGGTGCTTTTACCGCAACCGCTCTCGCCGCGGATCACCACCAGCGACCGGCGGTGGATCTCGAGATCCAGCCCGTCCAGGACCGTCTTCGCGGCACCTCGTTCCTCTTCGAAGGCCTTGGTGATCCCGTGCGCGCGCAGCAGGACGTCACGCTCGGTCATGGGGTCAATTCCTTTGCATAGCTGGGGAATCGGGACATAGGGCCTCCCTATTCATAGTATTTTGTTTCAGGGCAGATAGCTCACCGGCATCCACAGCCGGGGATCTTTGTTGAAACGATGGACGTTCATGTCGAGGAAGTCCGCCAGGGCGACGGTCGCATTGCGGATCCGCTCTTGCAGCAGGAGTCGCTGTCTGGGGTCGAGCGTCGCGAGACGCTCCAGAGGGAAGCTCAGCAAGTTGGTCGTAAAGTGGATGCCGAGCTGCTTTTCCAGTAGTTCTTGCAACTCGGCGGTCTCTCTCAAGTCCTCTCCGATCATCGCCTCGAGCAGGTTCGCCATGCTCTCGAGCAGCGACACCGCGTCGAGCGAGTAGTCGGTCATGGTGTTGAAGAACCGCACCAGCCATTCGAGGAGCTCCTTGTCGATCAAGATCTTCTCTCGATAGAGATTCGGCTCTTCGAAGACCCAGGCCTTGGTGATCACCAGGCCGCCGCTGGAGATGTGGTAATCCTGGGCCGCGTCCTGGAGCCGTTCCATCACGTCGTCGTCGAGGACGTTCAGTGGGATCACGGTTCCTCCACGCGACCGGGCCGAGATCTGGGACCTGAGGCGCGCGGCGATCACGGACCCCTCCTGAATCGGTCTCGAGACGAGGGTCTCCAGGTTCTGCGAGAAGCTCTCGCTGATCTCGTCCGAGCCGACC
>JAAENP010000054.1 GCA_024224155.1 bacterium | reverse complement strand
AGGCCTGCCTCGATTCCTATTTCCTCAAGCCCGTCCGTGCACTCGAAGTCGGTTTCGTCGCCGAGAAAGCGACGACGGTGGGCGTCAATGCCGCCAACCGCGCGATCGGCCTCTTCGTCCGCCGAATCACCGGCGGCCTATCGGGCGATCAGGTTCTCAAACTCGCCGACCTGCTCGAGGGGATGCTGTTCATTCGACCCGAAGCCTAGTCACCCGATCCAACCGCCGCGACTCGGACTCCCGAGGAGCCTGCCGCCATGCCGAAAACGACACGCTCCAGCGAGTCGAGCCAGTGGCCGAGCTTGTTGTTGGCCCGGCGCAGACGCTCGATCTCGGCGTCCTTCGCTCGATTCTCCCGTCGGGCCGCTTCGAGGCCGGCTTCGCCCGGATACCAGCCGCGGTGAATCAAGGCGGTAATCAGACCCTCGCCTCCAGCGTGAGCCTCGAGGGCGGTTCCGATGGTCGGGCGCTTCAACACCCCTAGGGGTGGGAGGGGATCTCGCCCTTGAGCAACTTCAGAAAGAGCCAGGGCCGTTTCATGATCGCGCGCGTGATCGGAGGTGGTTTCGGCGGCCGCGGGATGCGCGCCTTCTCCGGCCATTCGAAGGGCAGGTCGAGTCGGCGACCGGGCTCCCGGAGCTTGGCAGCGGCCTCGAGCGATGCCCGAAGCACCGCTCGCTGGCCCTCCGCGTCCCCCGGCTCACCGAACGGCAGGCTCCCCGGGTACCCTATTCCGACTACCCGCGGAGCCCCGACCGCCGCCGTCAACTCCGGCATCCACGAATGCACCGCGGTCGTAACACCGGCCGCCTCGATACCGCGCGCGACCAGTCCGACCGACCGGCAACAGAACGGTCAGACCGGAACCAGCAGCGCCAGATCGACCTCATCCCGCGCCAGCGCTTTCGCGACCTTGGGCACCGTCTCCTCCACCAGTTGCTCCGGCTCGAGAATGTAGCCCATGATCGAGTAGTGGTCGGACGCCGAGGATCCGACCACGCCCGCCTCGACCAGCTCTTCCAGACGCCGCAGAGGCATCAGGCAGTCGAAGTCCTTCGACGCGGGCCGAGGGTCGATGTGCAGGTGGAAGATGCCGACCTCATCGGTGGCAACGTCGCGAGGCAGAACCCGGTGGGTCGGATCTCCCCACCACGGGTTCCGGCGCTCCGCTTCCTGGTCGAAGGGCTCATCCTCGAGGCGGGAGATCCCGGCCGACGAGATCAGGGCAACCCGCGCCTCGGCGAGCGGCTTCTCGAGAGGAGCCCAGGGCACGCTCTCGGGCACCGGCTCGCGGTCGAGCCAGGCCCGCATGACCCTGCGGGTCGCGCCGTCTAAGAAGCGGAATCCGTCGACACTCATGCTCAGTCGGGTGACTCTACCCGGGTGAGTCTGCCGCGTCCTCGTCGCCCGACAGGCAAAGGACGGCAAAAAGAAGGGCTCGGCCGGCTCGCATATCGGCTTGGTTTCGGAGACCGAGTCTCCCCGCTATGCCCATCTCTCGGGTCTTCTCGGCACGGTTGTTTAATTCTTCACTGCAATCCCTCACCGCCCGGGGCATTCTCGACCGGGGAATCTGCAAAAGGAGCAACGATGCTTTCGAGAACCTCAGAATCGACCAAGACATCGACAGGCCTTGTACCGAGCGAAAACGCGCCGCAGCCTCCTCCCCGTAAAGAACTGGAGCATCCCCTGCTCGTGCTGAACGCCGGACCAGGCCAGCGGCGAACCTTCTTCGGATACGCCACCAACATCAGCGCAGCGGGCATGCGAATCGACGCCACCAGCCCGCGGGAGCCGGGCACTCGCTATCGTCTGGAGATTCCGCTCCCTGCCCCGGTGGGTACGGTTACCCAGTGTGAATGCGAGGTCGTCTGGAAGCGCGAGTATTCGAAGGGCGACCCAAAGGGTCCCGGAATGGGCCTGAAGTTCCTGGATCTGCCCGAGGAGGTGTCCGAAGCCCTCAATGCCTGGATCGGGGCAACAAGCCGCTGGCACGTCTAGCGGCAGCACCTCTGGTGGCAGTACCTCTGGCGGCATCGAATCTCCTGGAGGCGAACGGCCTACGAGCGCGTCAGTTCTACGGGTTGAAGCACCACGCGGCGACCCTGACCCTCGGCCCCACCGTCGGGCTTCTGGAGCCAGCCTCTTCCAGCTAGGGCGTGTTCGCCTCGATCACCGCGGCAGTGTCGTAGAACTCGAGGAACTTGACCACCAGACCATTCCGGAACTCCATGAAATCGGCTTTCGGCGTGTCCATGACCTTTCCCGTGCTACGGCTCTCCCACCTGGTCGTCCCGAGCATTACCACCCAGTCGCCGTCGGCTATGTAGCGATCCGGGGTGTAGTGCTGCATCTTCCAGTTGGCCGCCAAGCCGGCGTCGGTAGACTTCCTTCACCTTGGCGAGGTTCTCGTTTTCTTCCATGAGATCCAATCCTCCTATCGGGCGGGCGATCAGCCGGAGACGCAGTTCCTGCCGCTGTTCTTGGCTTCGTAGAGCTTCTTATCGGCGCGCTCCACCAGATCGAGCGCCGTCTCGTCCTGGGGCTCGAACTGAGCACAGCCGGCGCTGGCGGTGATGCGAATCTCCTCTCCGAGGTAGTCGAAGGCGTGGCGCTCGATCCTTCTGCGCAGTTTCTCCGCCAGGGTTTTGGCACCGGCGAGTTTGGTCTCGGGCAGGATCAGCGCGAACTCCTCGCCGCCGTAACGGGCAAAGACTTCCTCTCGGCGAATTCTCTTCGCCAGCAGCCCGGCCAGCTGCCTCAGGACGGCATCGCCGGCCAGATGGCCATGCTCGTCGTTACAGCGCTTGAAGTGGTCGATGTCGAGCAGGATGAAACTCACCGGCCGACTGTGCCGCCGAGCCCGAATTACCTCGCGCTCGAGCACTTCGGACAGATAGCGCTTGTTGTGAATCTGGGTCAGCCCGTCCAGGATCGAGACCTGGAATGAGGGGCATCGATTCCCAGCCGACCACTTGACAAGGGGGCGTTATCTTGGTACATAAGTACCACTATGACGAAGACCAAGATAACAGCAGCCTCTCAATCTCTCCTCGTCGAACGCGTGCAGACAGGTGTCCGCGTCGAGAAGCGCATCCTCAAGGTTCTGAAGGCACTGGCCGAGTACCTCGACATGACCCTGGGCGATCTTCTCGAGGGCGTCGTCCTTCACGCATTCGAGGGCAAAGCGCCGTTCAGCCCGGAGACGCTGGCCAAAATCGAGCAACTGAAGGCGGTTTACGGGCTGGACTTGGATGCCACGGCGAGCCACCGCTTGGAGGAGAAAACGTGACCACCTCGGTGTCGCAGCCGGTTCGACTGACGGACGAGGAGCTCTTGCGCGGCTTCGACCGGGCTGCCCTCGGACCGGGCCAGTTCCGGCACGCGGACCATATTCGGGTCGCGTGGCTCTATCTGCAGCGTTTCACGCCGACGGAGGCCCTCGATCGCTTCGTCGCCAACATCAAGCAGCTGGCGGTCGCCAACGATGTGCCCGCGCTCTACCACGAGACGATCACTTGGGCCTACTTCTTTCTCATCCGCGAGCGCCAGCGTGAGGGCGAGTCCTGGGCCGAGTTCGAGGCTGGCAACGCGGACCTGTTCGAGTGGCCCAGCCGATTGCTCGCGCGCTACTACTCGCCCGAGCTCTTGGAATCCGAGCGCTCGCGGGAGCGCTTCGTTTTTCCCGACCGCGTGGAGCCGCCCGGATAACGGCCGACCCGCCCCGCAAATCGAAGCCACCCAAACGGGTGTTGCTGCGCCGGCGGGTTTCGACGAGTCTGAAAATCCAGAGGAGGTGGCCTGTGCCTGTCTACGAGTATCGGTGTCTCGACTGCGACAAGAAGTTCGAGGTCGTAGAGACGATGGCCGAGCACGGTGAACACGAGGTCTTGTGTCCAGACTGCCGCAAGAGCAATATCGAGCGCATCTGGAGCCGCGTGGTGGCCGTTACGTCAAAGAAGAGCTGACCCCCACCGGGGCGTCGGCGCTTACCAGGTGGTACAAGGCCTAAGTACCGGTGGCCACCGATAGGTCTTGCCCCAGAGATAGGGAATCCGGCACCTGTCGAGGTCCTTCATTGCTTTCTTTGCACCGGAAACCTCGTTGACGAAGTTCGCGTAGAGAGCCCAGCTTCCGTTGAAGTACCCGTTGTAGTCGGCGTCGACGAAGACTGGAACGTATTTGAGTGCACCCAGGTAGGCGGCCCCACTCTTGCGAATCCTCTCGATCTTCTTCACAGCCGGACCAGACTGCAACTCTCTACGCACCAGAAACAGGTCCTCGACCGAGGTCCGCACTGCGCTGGCGATGATCCGTATCGTCTCCGGATCCGAGTCTCGCAGCTTCCCATCTCCGAAGATCCGGAATCGCTGACCGTTCAGATTGTAGACATATGCACCCGTTCTGTTGAACTCGTCGTGGAAACGTCGCTCGAAGTCTGCATATCGTCCCCAACTTCCGACATAGCTCAACAGCAGCTCATCCTGGTCGTGCTGCGTGTCGACGGTCTCGGGGAGAGTCGGCTCGAGCAAGACCTCGCCTTCTCCGTCGCGAACACCACCACCTATCCGGAGCACTTGCTCCATCCACTGAAACGCGGGGTAAGACAGCAGTTTTTTGCTTTTCATGATGTTGAAAGCGGTGCGATCGCGGTTGGTGACGACGTGCCCGAACGCGAAGAGGTCCGTCAGGCTGTGCAGCGCATTGGCTTCGTAGTGGAGAGCGCGGCCCCAGTTTCGGCGATCGATCTGCGCCAGAGCGGCGTAGTACACGGCCAACCGATGCATGCCCACGTACCAAGCGACCGCGGCCTTCGAGAAGTGCCAGTCATTGACGTTTGCGACGCGCATCATCTCATCGCCCCACCAACCGGCCTCCCAATGTTCCGCGTGGCCGGCGGTATTGCCGGTGCCATTGCCGAGGCTTCCGACCGGAGGAACGAGGCCCGAGCCGATCAACCCAAGGTACTGGCCCAACTCCTGCTGTGGCGGGCAGAACTTGGGGTGTGAGCCCTTGCCGAAGTTCAAATGCTTCGCGTTGCTCCAATGCGTGAGATGGCAGCCGTCATCCTGGCAGTACGTCGTGCGCCGGTAGTCTCCGTACAGCGCGACGAGCTGCCCTAGGCTGAAATACGCGGTGTCCGAGCCGACATGGGTCTTGATTCGTAGTGTCGGCCCGGCCAGCTGATTCGGAACCCAGATGTTCTTGTTGTACTGGAGTTGCAGAAAGAATCGCCAATAGCAGTTGTCCTGAACACCCGTCTGGGTCTTGTCGAGGCTCCCGCTCGTGGCGGAGCCCACCGCCAGGGTCTTCGCCTCCCTGATGGATTCGGAGATGTCGCGCTCTTCCAAGCGGACATCACAGGTATCGCAGGTACCGGACGGTGGTCGCACCGATTGCAGGAGCTGCGCTACGGCTCTATCCGTAACCCACTTGTGCTCCTCGGAGTTATAGGCGGCGACGCCATTCGGCACTGCCGCCAGCAACAAACCACAGAGCGTGGCTACGCGTACGAGCACGAGCGGCTTCGCGTAACGGCGGGAACTAGCCACCTGCCCGGTCGCCGACCCTGTCTCGCTCCACCTCGGCCAGCGGCAACTGCCAGCAGGTGCGATCCGGCACGATCCAATCCGGTGCGCTCGGAACGCAGGAGAGCAGCGCCGTGAGCATGCTGTTGGTCATACACTCTCCCGACACCGGAGATGTCCTGCAAACGCGGCGCGACTGTGGCGCGATGTAGTGGCTGACGGCGTCCGCTGCGGAGCCCGGCACGGGTAACAGTAGCTTGACCAGGTTCGGGTTCTCCACGCCAAAGCTGAAGTCGACAAGCCGCTGATGCAGGGTCCTCTTGTCGGTCTCCAATGCCTCGAGTTTTGCCTCCAGGTCTTTATCTCGTCGCTGGAAAAGGCCAAAGAACACACTGTACTCGGACTGCTTCCCCGCCAGGGCATAGGTGCGCTGCAGGATGCGATAGATGCCCTGACGGTACTGACCGATCGTGTCCTGCAGGGTCTCGAGTGTCTCGAGACGATCCGCTTCGATACCGTAGCCGGTCTGATTCTTCTTGATCTCCTCGAGCAAGCCGTCGATCGAGGTAAACGTCCAGTAGTAGTTGGTCAGCCCGGCTTCGATCGGATCGTCTCCAACCTCCAAAGAGATGCGTTGCGGCCAATCGGCAAGATCGGTGTAGGGCGTTATGTCCATCGTATGAAACTGCGGCCCTTTCAGCGCCTCGAGCGGCAAGGTCTCGAGCTTGTTGATAAAGGCGGCCTTTTCAGTGGGAATGATGCCGCCGGCTCCGCCGATCTGCGTGTAGCTCACCTCCAGTTGCGTGTTCGCTACCTCCCTTTTCTCCTCCGCGCTCATCTCTGCCGTCACGTCGCCTTGCACGCCGAACGCTGAGAACTCTCCCTCCAGTTTGGACTTGACGGCTTTCGCGACCGACGACTTGGTCGACTGGAACGAACTGATGGCGATCAACTCGGCACCGCTATAGATCGCCGACACGAACGAGTCACCGCAATGGCGCTCGAATTCCCTGATCTCCCTGGCGCTGCCGTCGCCCAGAATGTCCGCCGCTTCCCCGGTCAGAACGATCTGGTCATGCAGGCCGTCTTCGTCGAGGAACCACATCGACTCTCGCTCGGCCGCCGGTTGCGCATCAACCGGCGGATACGCCGTGCGAGCCGGCACCAGCGGCCGCGACGGGCCGACGAACAACACGCCATTGGCCACAGTCGCCCGGATCAACAGAGAATTACTCGAGCTGTTGACCTTGCTGGTCGTGGCGAACTCGGCCTGGGCACTGCCAGATCCAAACATGGTGCGGATGGACATGCCCGCCGATACGTTCAGCTTGTCCATGACGTCAGAAGTATCCGACACCTCCGACAGCGTCATGTTAAGCGTCTGTCCCTGCTCCCGAACGGGCGCGAACTCTATGCACCGATTGGACACGACTCGCGCCAGCTGAGAGTCCCAGCCGAGTCCGAGCTCGACACCCGAATCCGGAACTCCGACATTGTCTGAGTCGGCCATGGCGCCCGCTGGAATACAGAAGACCAGGAAGATTCCGACCAGTGACCTCATACTTTCCCCTTCAGTAGGTTGTGTTGAGAGGCCTAGTGTAAGCGAGAGTCGGCGTCGCTTTCTGCCAGACCGGCGGAGTGGGGGATCTCAGGGGACAGAAGACCCGATAGTATTCCACCGTTCTCGGAGCTTCAGTTGGTGTCCAGATCACCCATGCGTGCGGCCGCGCTCGTTCAGATCGTTCTGCTCGGGGCGTTTACCCTCGTGGGGGTGGTTGCTACGGTCGCCGTCACGATCGACTGGCTACAAGGCCTGGACACCTGGTTCTGGGACGAGGCGATCTGCACGATCGACTCGTCCGAGGCGGTCGAGCGGCCCCAGTACGGCGACACCGAGTTTCAGGTTTCGTACCGCTATCACTACCGCGGTGACAAGCACCTCGGAGACGCCTACCGCCACGCCTATAGCGGATCCGAGACGGCCTCCGAAGCCGCGGTTCTCGCCGGGCGCTACCTCGCGGGCAGCGAGGCGCGGTGCTGGATCGACCCGGAGGAGCCCGATCGGTCCTATCTACGCCGTGCCAACCTCTGGGAGGGCTTCTGGATCCTGGTGCCCCTGGTCTTCGTCGCCGCCGGGGCCGGTGGCCTTTGGCTGGTCCGCGGTTTCGGCTCCGGCACGGAGGAGGCGCCACTCGATCGAGGTTCGATTCCGACAAGAGCCCGCCCTGGACTCGCAGCCGGAGCGATGGTCTTTCTCACCGGCGGCTTCGCGCTCTTCGGCGTCGGATTCCTGGTCCCCTTCTTCCTCCGCCCCGCCCTCCAGGTCGTCGAGGCCCGGTCCTGGACCGAGACCCCGTGCGAGATCGTTTCGAGCGGGGTGCGGACGCACCCCGGCGACGACGGCGCCACCTACAGCATCGACGTTCTGTTCCGCTACGAGCTCGAGGGACGCGAGTATCGAGCGAATCGCTATCAGTTCATGGGCGGGTCCTCGAGCGGCTACAAGCGCAAGGCCAAGATCGTCGACGCGCTCCCCGCCGGTACCAACACCTTCTGCTACGTCAACCCAAAAGACCCATTCGAAGCGGTCATCGAGCGAGGTTTCACCGGCGACTATCTCTTCGGTTTGGTGCCGCTCCTCTTCGCGTTTGTCGGAATCGGCGGGCTTGCTTTCGCAATCAAGGCTCTGCGAACCGCCAAAAAGGATGCCGCACTCCCGTCCTGGGCGGTACCTACGAGCCCGACCGACGCGTCGAGCGTCGGCTGGAGCTCGGGCGAGTCGGCCGGCCAGGAGCTTGCCGGCCCGCTCGCGCTCGAACCGAAGATGGGGCCCATCGGCAAGCTGGGCTGCGCGAGCGTCGTGGCGCTGTTCTGGAACGGCTTCCTGTCGATCTTCGTCTGGCAGGTCGTCGAGAGCTGGCGGGCGGGAAACCCGGAATGGATCGTCGCCATCGTCCTGACACCCTTCGTTCTCGTCGGCCTCCTCCTGCTCAGCGGTATCCCCTACTCGATTCTGGCACTCCTCAACCCGCGCTCTCGCGTCCACCTCACACCGGGTGCCCTCCGCATCGGCGAGTCGGCACAGCTCGAGTGGGCCTTCAGGGGAGCCGCGAGCCGGATCCGGCACCTCAAGATCTGGCTCGAGGCGACAGAGACCAAGACCCACGTCGGCGACTCGAACATCCGCATCGAGTCCAAGCCGCTCGACACCCCCGCCATCACCATCCTGGATCGTGGGCGGGAACTGCCGCTCGAGTACGGCGGCGTGAGCTTCACGGTGCCCCGCGAGACACCGGCCTCCTCCGAGGGAGACACCTCCATCCGATGGACCCTCAAACTGCACGGCGACATCGGCTACTGGCCCGACGTCAACGAGGAGTTCGAGGTCCGGGTACTGCCCGGGATGCCTTCGTGAAGCCCCGGAGGGTGAGCGTCATCGTCGCCGGCGCAAAGGAGCGCAGGCTCTCGGCCCGAAGAAGATCCGCCGCCCGGGGATCGGGGCGCCCAAGCACATTGAGCCTGACCACGGCGTCCGGATCGACGGGCGCCAGCAAACGCTCCAAGCGATTCCGCAGCCGCTGAGCGCTCAGCCCCCCGACCTGGATCTCGAGATCGATCATCGGTCGGCTGGGGAGCTCGTTGAAGGACCAGTCTTCGAGACAGCCGCCGTGGTCGTCCGCCCCCACGTCCAGGGTCATGTATCCCTTGGGCTCGTTGCGCTCCGCCGCACTGGTCCGCTCGATCGAGCCTGGATAGAGCACCGGAGCCGCCAGCGGCCGGGCCGCTAGATCGGCGGTCAGGACCTGGTGGCGGTGAATATGCCCAGCCAGAACCGCAGCAAGGCCTGGCGGGATGTCTCGCCCGCGAATGACGTCGGCTCCCCGACGAAAGGTGTATCCGGACGGGCCGACCCGTGCTCCCTCGATCGTTTGATGGAGGCACAAGAGCCGGATCGAGGCCTGCGTGTCAAGACATCCAGTCTCTCCCACCAGTCTGGGAAACTCCGCCTCCACGTTCTCGCGCTGAAAGGGGAAACCCGCCACCGCGACGTGGCAGCCCCCAGCCTCGAGCTGAACCGTCCGCGGCCGGTCGAGAATGTGAATTCGACCGTGAGCCGCCAGCAGCGGGTAGGGGATCGCCGACCGCTCGTGGTTGCCCGGCACGACCACCACCGGCACGCCGCCGTTCGCGACCGCGATCAGCGGCTCGAAGGCGCGGTAGACGAGCTCCCGGCGGACTCGGCTGCGAAAGAGGAGGTCGCCACCGTGAACCACCAGATCGACCTCGCCCCTTCGTGCCGGCTCCAGCGCGCGCTCGAAGTTGGCAACGAAGTCCGGGCCGCGCCGACGCCGCTCGACCCTGGGCCGATATGGCAGGTCGAAGCCGAGGTGGGTGTCGGCCACCAGCAGGACTCGAAGGCGAGGCACGGCGACATCATATGAGCGCCGGGCCCCTCTCGGTGACCGCACGTTCCGAGGTAACGTTGGGGTTGCCGAATGCGCAAGCCCCTCATCCGAGCCCTTGTCTTCCTCGTCGTCCTGGCTACTGGACTGGGAGCCTTCTTTCAGTTCCTGTACCGACCCTGGCAGCGTAACTGGGGTGCTACTGAGCAGGAGATAGCCCGTCGCATGCCCGGCGACGAGGTCATTTCGGAGCCTGGTTTCAATGCCACAAGAGCCGTGACGATCCGAGGCAGACCTGACGAAATCTGGCCCTGGATCGTCCAGATTGGATACCTGCGAGCCGGCTTCTACAGCTACGACCGCCTCGACCACGACGGAGTCCCCAGTGCGGAGAGGATTCTGCCGGAGTTTCAGAACCTCGAGGTCGGCGATGAGATTCCCCTCTCGAACGTCGCCGACGCCAAGGTCCTGGCACTCGAGCCCGACAATTTCATGCTCCTCGCGGTCGGCCGCTACCCCGGCCGCCCGGGGGCGTTCACCTGGGCCTGGGGGTTGTACCCGCAGGATCGACAGCACACACGTCTCGTGACTCGGCTGCGCTGGCGGGCCGGTGGCCCCCTCTCCGTGCTGTTGTTGGAGACATTCGAGATCTGGATGATGCGCAAGTGCCTGCTCGGGCTAAAGGAACGAGTGGAGTCGGCGACCTGACGGAACCCGGCGGAGGGTGCCCGCCAGCGTGGAGCCCCCTCTCTAGAAGTCTCTAGAAGAGGCTGGCACCTTGCATGGCAGTGCGGTTGCGCCACCCGATGAGTGGCTGGCACCTCGAGACTGGCCTCGAGACCTGGGAGATCCGCCAGCGAGCCGCCCACCCAGCCGGGTGGTGCAACGAATACCGCGTCGTGCTATCGAACACGTAGCGTCCATCAACCCGCCGGGCCTCGCAGGCCTTGTGGACGGGCGGACAACGGCTCACCGCCAACGAGGCGGATGAGGCAACAGGCACAAACTGCTTTGTATCCGGGGCTCGTACCGACCCCGAGGAGGTCGCAGGCATGAGACGAGTGGGAATAGTCGGCGCCGGGATCACGCCCTGCAAGAGCCATTGGATGGAGCGGACCTACTACGGTCTCTCTCAGATGGCGGTCAAGGCGTGTCTCGAAGATGCCGCCATGAGCGTTCGGGACGTGGATGCGGTGGTCTACGGCATCTACAACGACATCTTCGAGCTTTCCGCGATCCCCGAGCACCCGCTGCACGGGATCATCGGAATGACCAACAAACCGGGGCTGCGGGTGACCAACGGCGGCGCCACCGGAGCCTACGCCATGCTCGCCGCCTACACATTCATCGCCAGCGGACTCTACGACACGGTGCTGGCGTTGGGAGTCGAGCGAGCGACCGACTGCTTCGACTTCGAGTCGATGACCGAGACCCCGGAGGTCATCAAGACCATCGGCTGGTCCGCCGACACCTTCTTCGAGCGAGAGCTGGGCTGGACCGCGTCGGACAGCTACGCCGAGGTGGTCCTGGCCTATATGGACGACCACCCCGACGACCTCAAGCCGGAGGTCTCGGCGCGCATCTCGGAGATCCTCTGCCAGCAGGCCAAGAACAATCCCTTCGCCCAGCGCCGCGACGAGGTGGTCACGGCCGAGATGGCGATGAACTCACGCTACGTCGTCTACCCGTTCAAGCTCCTCGAGATGTGCGTCTACACGGAGGGGGCGGGCGCCGTGCTCTTCGCTTCCGAGGACAAGGCCAAGGCCATCGCCGCCAACGCCGGCCTGCCGGTGGTCTGGGTAACCGGGCTGGGCGCCAGCAACGAGCACAGCGTTGCCGGGCCCGACTACGAGAAGCACAAGTACATGGGCCGAATCTGGTCGGATCACATCGCGGCGCACAAGGCCTACGAGATGGCCGGGGTGAAGGATCCGCTGCGCGAGATCCAAGTGGTCGAGCTGCACGACGCCTTCATCAAGCAGCTCCAGATCACCATGGGCGAGATGGGATTCGTGCCGGTCGGCAACACCGACGCCCTGATCGAGGACGAGGTGATGACGCCGGGTGGCAAGGTGTTGGTCAATCCCTCCGGCGGGCTTACATTCGGTGGTCACTTCGTCGGCGGCTCCAACATGTTCTCCTGCTGGAGCGCGCGCAGGGAAATGATCGAGCGCGAGCTCGAGCGCGGGCTGGTGCACGGCACCGGCTCGACCGTGGCGCAGTACGGTGTGGCGATGGTTCTGGAGAGGAGCGAGTGAGATGACCGAGACAAAAAACGACGTTCCCCGGGTCATTCCGGAGCACATGAACCCACCCGTGGCCTCCGAGGTCGTGGAGGTGGACGGGACTCCCTACCTGCAGACCAACGAGGCGATGTTCACCTTCTACAAACGCACCAAGGGCGAGTTCTCCGGCTACTTCCTCGCCCTGCGGGACGAGGCCAGGATTCATGGCGTCAAGTGCCCGAGCTGCGGCACCGTCCGGGTGCCACCCTTTGCCCTCATGTGCCCGGACTGCGAGTTCGCGGAGATGAACCCGGTCGAGATGCCCGACCACGGCGTGATGAACTCGACACCCCCGATCACCTACTTCGCCCACTCGCTGTTCCAGTCATGGGTGCCCTTCGGGCGCGGCCGCGTGACCCTCGAAGGGGCCGACACCGCGTTGCCGATCCACGTCTACACCACCCGCGGAGTCCTGACTCCCTTCATCTTCAAGAAGGGCACACCGGTGAAGATCGTTTTCCGCGACGAACGCCAGGGCAAGCCGACCGACATCTTCGCTGTTCCAAGCGCGGAGCTCACTCCGGAACAGCAGGCGAAGTCGCCGCTCCTCGAGAGCGACCTCGACTTCTCCGAACCGCTGGAGCCCGAAGTCGGCGAGCCGGCCGACGAGGACCGCAACGCCTTCGCCCGCGCGGTCGAGATGCTCAAAGAGCTGGCCTCGGGCGTGGAGGCGAGCCCCCGGGCGCGCCACAACCTGGCGGGTTGGCGGCGGGCGATCGAAGTCAAGACTGCAGCCGGCAGCATTACCCTGAAGATCGACGACGGCCGCCTCGAGGTGGTCGAGGAAGAGACCGGGGCAGAGGCCGACTTCGTCATGCTCTGCTCGGAGCCGAAGCTGCTGGTCGATTGGATGAGCTTCAAGGAGGCGCTCACCAACGCCATCATCACGGGCAAGCTCTGGATCAGCGTCAACCGCGAGTTCACGACCATCTTCAAGCTGGATCGGCTCCCCAGATCGGTGCGCCGCGACGCACAGTCGGGTGGATAGGGCCGTTTCCGACGATCCACAGGCGTTTCCCTATCGTCTTCCGAGCATCTCCAGGGCCGCCAGGATGGCGCGGTGCGATCGCTCGAGCTGCTCGTGAGAAGCCTTGGAGCGGGCATGGCGGGACTCCATTGCCTGGTGGAAGTCCAGCGAATCATCGGACAATCCGATCTCGACCCTTCGCTCGAGTCCGAGCGTCGTCTCGTGGCGGCGGAGGGCCTCTTCGTGAGCGGCCATCGCCGCCTCGTGCCGATCGAGTGCGGCTTCGAAGCTCTCAAGCTCGAGCCCCGAGGATAAGCGCTGAGCACAGGCCCTCAGAGCCTGGTGGTAGGAGATCCGCCAGCGTTCGACGTCGCGCTTCCAGGCCGCATGCTCGAGACTGGCTTGCTGGTGCTCAGACCGTAGCATCTCGAGACTCTTCCGTCTGCGGCTTGCCACGACGCGAGCCTAACAGCCCGCGGCGTGCGAAATCGCCTCGCTCCTATTTCAACCGGACCACCGCCAGCCGGCTGCCGTCCCGAAAGACGAGCCGATCGCCGACAACAGCCGGGTGCGACCAGGCCACCGATTCTCCCAGCCCGTACTTCCTGATCGGGACCAGGCCGCTGCGAGACACCTCGGCCAGAAGCAACATGCCGTCCTCCTGAATCACCAGCACCTGACTGCCCCATGCAATCACGGTCGCGTGCTCGCCGCTCCGGGGCTCGCCCCGCCACAAGACCTCTCCGTTCTCGGGATCGAGCACGAAGAGCTGCCCTCTGCGAAAATGCGAAAAACCGACGACGAGGTCCCCCGCCACCACCGGCGAGCTCATGAAGAGCGAAACCTCGCGGTGCTTCCAGAGCGGACGAACATCCCAGGACTCGCCGTTCGGCACGATCTGCCAGGCGAGAATTCCCGTGTCGTAGTCCGAGGTCAGCAGCATCGTGCCAGTGAGCAGCGGCGTCACGATGGTGTTGTCCATGGGCACGCGAAACGGCCTGCGCCAGAGCTCCTTGCCGGTGAGCGGATCGAGCCCGACGATCAGTTTCTTCGTCTTGAAGACGAGATGCGGCCCGCCCTCGAGCTGGTGGATCACCGGCGAGGCAGCCAGCGCCGGGCCGTCGCCACTCCAGCGCCACATCTCCCGACCATCCGAGACGTTGAGCGCCACCATCGCACCGACGCTGGGGGCGTCGATATCGTCTCTCTCGTGTCCCCCCAGGTGCACGATGCAGAGATCCCTCCACACCAGGGGCGAGGCGGCGGCGCCAAAGAAGGGAAAACTGGGATCGAACTCGTCGGACGAGGCCTTCTTCCACAGCAGCGCTCCGGTGTTGGCATCCCAGGCCCTGAGTACGGCGTTGACGCTGAAGGTGAATAGCCGACCGTCGGCGAGAGCGGGAGTCGAGTAGGGGCCCAGACCGTGAGCTCGAGCGGAGTCGTCCTGGCGAAACGCGGCCTCGTAAGATTGCCCCCACAGGACCTTGCCGTCGGCGAGGCGCAGGGAACGAACGACCTCCTTGTCGCCCTGGCGCGACTCCACCCAGACGCGGTCGCCGGAGACGACCGGTCCGGAGTAACCCTCACCGATCTCGCGCTCCCATACCCGCGAGAGGCGATCGGGCATCTCTCCCGTGTAGAAGGGTCCGGATGCGGTGCCGTCGCTTCGGGGACCCCGCCATTGGGGCCACTCGGCAGCAGGCGCGAGGGCGGGAATCAGCAGAAGTGCAACAGTCAGAAGGGCCGCCGATGGAGAGTGCGATGGCGTCGCTCCCGCGGCGGTAGGCTCGCGGGCTCCCCCAGCGATAGAGAGGATCATCTACCTACGTCCAAAGAGTCCGAACGAGCGCTCCTTCACCCGTCATCGTACACCCCCGACGGCCGGTGGCTTGCGCGAGCATCTCTGTGTCTGAAGCCATGCCCGGCACCGGCCCAAGCACTGGCACCTATCTGGCACCCGCCGGACAGGGCCTAGCTCGCCGTCCGCTCCTTCGCCGACTCGGCCAGCTGCTCCAGCAACCTGCCGCCGGTCGAGTCGATCTGGTCGGCGAGGAAACGGCATCGGGGCTCGGCGCGCTCGAGGTAGCGAGCCAGAACCTCCCGACGCTCGGGGTGCTTTGACGCCTGGTCCAACAAAATCCGGCAGATCGCAGCTTCCGCCATGAGAGCCGTCAGGCGCTCCGCGTGCAGCTGGGCACGCGCAAAGTCGCGCTTCGGGTCCCAGTCTTTGAGAAGAGCCTTGGTGCGGGAGCCCAGGGAAGCGCCCTGAAGAGAACGGAACTTCTTGCCCGCCAGCCGAGTCAACAGATGCTGCTGGGCGCTGAAGGACATTGTCTGCACCCTGGCCACCCGACGCTCGAGGGAGTCACGACCCGAGACCGACCGCCACTGAGCCTGAGCTCGGCGGCGCACGAATCCTTGAGGATTCTTGACGATCCCGTTGAGCGTGTCCCTCGTCGCCATCAAAGCCTGGATCTGGCTTGTGCCCTCATAGATTGGCAGCACCAGGGAGTCCCGCAAGAGCTTCTCGGCCGCATAGTCCGTCGTGTATCCGTTGCCACCGTGCATCTGGAGGCACATCCGGGCCATCTGGACAGCGCGCTCGGCGGCCAGATACTTCAAGAGCGGCGTCGCTCGCCGCGCTCGGCGCTGGTGCCCCTTGACGCGTCGCTCGAGTCGCTTTTGCTCGAGCTCGTCGGCCGGTGGCACGAAACGCAGCCGCAGGCGCTCTTTCTCCTCAAGCTCACTATGGACGGCGGCGTACATGGCGAGCGCCCTCAAACCCTGGATGTCGGTGCGCATCTCGTCCAGGTAGTCGGCGATCATCTCGTGTCGATCGATGGTCTTACCCATCGAGCGTCGCTCGGCCGCGTAGTCTCGCGCCGCCCTGTACGCGGCCTCGCACAGCCCGATCGACTCGAAACCGACGCTTACCCGCGCCCCGTTCATCAGGGTCAGCATGTGCTTGAAACCTTCACCGCGCCGACCCACCAGCTGGGCGGGCGTCTTCTCGAAGCTGAGCGAGGCGGTCACCGACGCGTGGTGCCCCAGCTTCTCCTCGAGCCGGTCGAGCTTGGCGTGCCTGATGCGCCGACCGTCGACGTCGTCGTAGGTCTTGGCCAGGAACATCGACAGTCCGCCGAGGCCGGCGAATGGGTCGTTGGTTTCCTCGGCCTCCTCGGTCCGGGCGATGACGAAATGGTACTTGCCGTGGCCGGACGTGATGAAGGTTTTCTGTCCCGTCAACATCCAGTCGCCGTCTTGGTTCTGCTCTCCGATCGCTCGTAGCGCCGCCATGTCGCTGCCGGCGTCGGGCTCCGTGATATCCATGCAACCCCAAGCCTCGCCGCGCACGATCTCGTCGATCCCTTCGGCAAAGCGTGTCCGCGTTATCTTCAGGCTCTGGCGATCAAACTCGGTTGTCCCCTCCTCGATCGACAGCGCAAGCATCGCCAGCGCCATGCCGCCGTGGAACGAGTAGTGCGTCATCACCGCCTGATCGATTCGACCCAGAAGCTCGTTGTGGATGTTGTAGAGCAGCACCGGGGCGTTGACGCCGCCCAGCTCCCGCGGCAGAGACATGCCGTGCACGTCGAGCTCGCGCATCCGCTGGAAGATCCCCTCGAGCCGCGGCGGGAACTTCGCCTCACCGTCTTCGAACAGCACACCCTCGCGCTCGATCTCGTCCACATGCGGGGCGATCTCCTCAGCGACGAACTCGCCGAACATCGTCACGATGTCGAGATAGAAGTCGCGCGCCTCCTCGACACTGCGAAAGCCATCCTGAAGCTCCAGGCCAAACTCACAGGCCTCGACGATCGGATTCCAGTCGATGCCCTTCTCCAGGTACCAGCGCAGATCTTCGTTATCGGTCAAGAAGTTGGCCATGGCTTCAGTCCTCCCTGCTCCCAGAGGCTACCAACGACGCGAACCGGGGCCGCCACCCTGCTGGATAGGGGTCCGCTGAAACGACCCGCGTGCCCGGCTGGCCCTTTCCGGGCTCCGCCGCTTCGGAAAGAAATTCCTAGCACTCTGATCCCTCGAGTAGTATCTGCAAGTTTTTCGGATATTGGTGCTGATGAAGCGTTCAAGACACGGCTCGGAATCTGTCTATCGACTCGGGCCGACCCTGGCCCGCGTGCTGATCATCCTGATCCTTCCGATCCTTTGGAGCCCAGCCGGCGCGGCGCAGACCGTCGGCACCACGCGGATCGCGGACGGTCTCGCGAGTCCGACATATGTCGTCTCCCCTCCGGACGACTTCAACCGGGTCTTCGTCACCGAGCGCCTGACCGGCAACATCCGGATCATGGAGCTGACGACCGCAACCTTCCACGCCACACCGTTCCTGACCGTCTCGGGCGTCACTGGCGAGGGACTGCAGGGGCTGGCATTTCACCCCAACTACAGCGTCAACGGCTTTTTCTACGTCTACTACTTCGCCAGCAGCCCTTCCCGGACGGTCGTCGAACGCTATACGCGAGACTCGACGAATCCGGACCTGGCGGACTCGACCAGCGGGCTGACCATCATCGAGATCCCTCAGCCCGCGGGCAACCACAACGGGGGTTGGCTCGGGTTCGGGCCGGACGGGCTCCTCTACGTTCCTCAGGGCGACGGGGGCGGCCAGTGCGATCCAGACAACAACGGCCAGAACACGAACACTCTCTTGAGCTCGGTTCTGCGCCTCGATGTCGACCGAGACGACTTTCCGACCGACCCTGACAGGAACTACGGCATACCTCCCGGCAACCCCTTCGTCGGCCAGGCCGGCGCGGACGAGATCTGGTCCTACGGCCTGCGCAACCCGTTCCGTTCGAGCTTCGACCGGTCAACCGGTGACTTCTACATCGGCGACGTCGGCCAGAGCACCCGGGAAGAGATCAACTTCCAGCCGGCCTCGAACAACGGCGGCGACAACTACGGCTGGGATCTGCGCGAAGGCGAGCTCCCGACGCCGACTGCCACGGATTGCGCAGGCGGACCGCCACCGCCTGGGAACGTGGACCCGCTCTACGCCTACGCCCACGGTAGCGGTGCCAGCCAAGGCAACTCGGTAACCGGTGGCTACGTCTACCGCGGCCCCGAAACCGAGATCGAGGGCAAGTACTTCTTTGCCGACTTCGTGAACGAGCGAATCTGGTCCATCGATGCCGGTACGGGAGCGAACTTAACGGACCGGACGACGGCCTTCGTGCCCGACGTCGGAAGCATCAACCAGATCGTCTCGTTCGGCGAAGACGGCTTCGGCAACCTCTACATCGTGGACCTCGGCGGCGAGATCTTTCGCGTCGACGGGCCTGTCGGCTTCGTCCCCTGCCCCGATCTTCTCCTCAGCGAAGACGCGGTGATGGGAACCGAGATCATCGAGCATTGTCGCAACATCACACTCGGCCCCAACTTCACCGTGGGAGCGGGCGGTGACCTGACGCTCCGAGTCGGAAACAAGGTGACCTTGCGAAACGGCACGACCGTCGCGGGTCTACTCACCGTCGAGATCGATCCCGCGCTCCAGCAGACACCGCCGTAGTGTAAGGGGACCAGCCAGACTCTGGTTGCGGCGATCGCTTGTTCTTCTTTGCCGGTACCGGTGACTCCCTTCTCGGCTCCTTCGTCGGGCATGGCACAGCCCATGGCTCCCGCTACGAACGCAATCCCGGTCAAGACGCAAAGTGACTTTCGAATCATGGTCTCGAGTCCTTTCGCACGCTGTTCTTTCTCGGACCTTACGTATTGTGTCCCCGGACGCGCGCCTACTCGATCTCGAACTCGCTTTCCGAGATGGTCTGGTTGCCGCCCGCCTCGATCGCCAGCACCTCCCACTTGCATTCGGTCCCTCCCTGGTCGAGGATCTCCGGCGAAATGGTGACGCTGTTGACGTCGGCACCGACTTCCGCTGTGTAGTCCACGAAGTCCTCCCCTTCACATCCGGCGATGACCTCGTAGCCAACGATCTCGCCCCCCGGCGGGTCAGCGACGGCCTGCCATTCAAAGACCGCGTTGTCAGGGTCGACGGCCTGACCATCGACCGGGAAAACCAGTGCCGGACCGTCCGGAAGAACGTGTGTCAGCCGTGCCTTGCCCTTGAGTTTCTTGCCCTCGGTCGTGGTCCCCTTGAATCGGTAGGTCCCTTCGGGGAAGAGCTCCAAGAGCTCTTCGAGCGGCTGCTCGTCGAACGAGGGCTCGGCGCTCTCGAAGAAGAACTCGGTGATCCCCTGAAAGCCGACGCTGCCTTCGGCCAGGACGTTGAACAGCACGCTGCCGTCCGGGCCCTTGAGCTGCATCGAGTCCCAGCCCACGCCGTCGAGAAAGATGTGGATTCCGGCGTCGCCGTCGGTACTGTTGATCTCGATTCTGATGAACTGGTCGGCCAGCTTCTTGGCCGATGCTTCCGGAGCCGCGGCTCCTGCGACCAAGGCAACCAGGGCGGCCGCAAAAACTTGAACCTTTGCACTTCTCATTTGGTTTTCTCCTCTCCTTTTGATCGATGCGGGTTCTTGCTCATTCGTTCGAAGCGGCCCCACGTACCGCTCCTGCTGAATAAGACGCCCGCCGCGCAAGGATCCTTTGGGGGACACAATACGTAATAGAGCGGCGTCCTACATAGAGGATGCCGAGATTGCCCAGGCTCGTCGTGCCGGGTGTACCACACCACGTCACGCAACGCGGCAACCGCCGACCGCCACCTACGACGCCGCTCCGACGGCATCGTCCACATCGAACCGCTGGCCACGAGGGAGAGCTCCGGCCCGAACGCCCGCCAGAGCTACAGCCCTGCGGGCATTACGTATTGTGTCCCCTCTCTACTCGAATGCCCGGACCAGTGTCTTGGTCATCCGCTCGGTAGTGATGAAACCCCAGTTCCAGTCGTCGTGGTAGTCGGCCAGCGGGTTGGCTTCGAGGATCTCCTCTTCGGTCTTCCCCGCCTCGACTAGAGAACGCACGCGTGCACGAGCGTCCTTGAGCATGGCGACAGCTGTGGCCAGGTCCTTTTTCGTAGCGATTGGGCCGTGCCCCGGAATGATCTGGGTCGCGTCATCGGCGAGCGCGAGAATCCGTTCCTGCGCGGCGACGTAGCCGTCGACGCTCCCGCCGGAATCGAGATCGATGAACGGGAACAAGCCGTTGAACATGACGTCCCCGGCATGGATGACGTTGTCATCACGGAAGTGGATGACCGCGTCGCCGTCGGTGTGGGCGTTCTCGACGTGAAACACGCGCGCCCCCCGGTCGTTCAGATGAAAGGTGACCGAGTCGGAGAAGGTCACGACCGGTAGGGCGTCCTCGGGTGCCGGCACGTCGCCGGCGGCGGTGGTCATCCCGTCGGTGAGCAAACGCTGGCGGAGATTGTCGTGGGCGACGATGGTCGCGCCCGCCTTGGCGAGCGCTTCGTTGCCACCGATGTGGTCACCGTGGACGTGAGTGTTGATCAAAAACTCGAGTGGCTCTTTGGTCAGCTCGCCGATCGCCTCCAGCAGTTCGTCCGTCAACGGCGGCAGGCCGTCGTCGATCAGCACCGCGCCGTCCTCACCGATCAGCAGGCCGAGGTTGCCGCCGGCGAAGCCGCCTTCTCCCTCGAGCATGTACAGGCCCGGGACGAGCTCGGTGGATTTGAACGAGATCTCCGGTTCCTGGAGCGAAACCTGGGCCAGCACGGGTGTCAAGAAAAGGGCCGGTAGCAAGGCCAGAGGGGCAGCGTATCCAATGCGCATTGATCTCTCCGTCAGGGGCGGACCTCCCGATGCTGCGTGCAGCTTGTTCCGCCGGTTCACTCCACCGGGGCGACGTCCAAGGCCAGCACGACGAACTGAGTGAACTGCCCGGCGGAGAAGTTGTTGTCGCTGACGATGACCAGTGTCTGCCGCCCGTCAGGTAGAGGCGGGCCAAACGTCATCCCCTCGATGTTGTCGATCGGGATACTTAGATCGTCGAATGCGAAAATCTCCCGCTGCGATACCGGTGTGAAGGCGATGGGAGAACCGCCGTCGTAGAGGGCGTCGATGCCCAAGACGTCGGTCGCGCCCTGCGTCGAGATCTCGTTGATCACGACTACGTTTCCGGTGCCGCCACCGAGGACACCTCCGACCGAGAACGATCGCTCCATTACCAGCATGGTCCCGACGTCGTCGATCGGCAGGACTTCGACGATCCCGTTTACCCCAAAGATCGCCGACGGCTCCGCCCACGGCGCCACCTCGTACACGTACTCGGTGATCGGCCTGCGCTTCCTCAGGTCATAGACGAGGATGCGTGCGAGGCTGCCATTCGTGAAGCCGGAGGCAGGCCCGTCCTGGAACAGTGCGCCCTCGCCCGCCGTGATCAGGCTGCGTCCGTCGGGCGTCACGTTCAGGCTCTCGAACGAGAGGTTGAACCTCACGCCTTTGTCGATGCCGTTCGGGATGTACTTGTCCGGGATCGGCAGGTTTGCGGTGGCGCGTCCGTTCCGGTTGTAGCGCTTGATGAACGGGTCGATGATTGGATTCGCGAAGATGTTCCCCTCCGAGGACATGAAGAGGAATCCCGCGCGACCGAGCACGAAACCCTCCGGATCGAGACCGCCGGGCGGGAACGGTATCTTCCTTCTCTCGAACAGCTGAGTGACGGCAACGAACTCCACGTCCCCGGCATCCAGGGTTCCATCGGCCAGGTCGATGGCAACGGTGTAGTACCGGACGGGGTCCGCCGTCGGCCGATTGCCCTGATCGTCGGATAGCGCGTAGTAGACGTTCCGGCGAGCGTCGAAGGTGATGCTCGACAGGCCGCCGATCTCCGTGCCGTCGAAGACCGTGCCCGTCGGCACGACGATTTCCCCGAGGAACTCGACTTCGACAACGGTCTGCGCGCCTCCCGCATCTCTGGCGGGCTTTGCAGCCGCCGGCGACACCAGCAACACGGCGAGGGCCACTATGACGATCAATCCGAACCCGGTTGGTCTCATCAGCTTCGTCATTCCCTACAGCTCCTTCCTATTCCTGGGCGATCCACGTAACCAAATCTACCAGTTGTCAATGGTCATGCACTACTGCTCGGCACCGGATCGGGACAGATGAAACGCCATCTCACCCACCTGCTCGCCCCCGGAGTGCGCCTGCCAGACGCTATCGAGGCGGCCGTCCTCCAGCATTCGGATACTGGCCGAGTGGATGTGCTCGTCGACCGCCGGATCCAGGTTGGTCCCACCGGAGAACTCGAAGACAAAGCTGTCCGCGCTGCTGGCCTCTCGGTCGAGACGCATCCGGGGCTGGTTGCCGCCGGCGCAGTAGTGTGTCAGGACCAGATCGTCGCCGTCCAAGTGGTACATGTTGATCATCTCGTGGTCCGAGCCGGGACCCATCGTTTCCATGACCACCGTACCGGCGGCCGAGACCGCAAACTCGTGAACCACCTCGGAGACTCTCTCGGCCTCCGCGGAAGCCTCTTCTCCCTTCCCTTCCGGGGTGCCCGTCCAAGTGCCTTGGAGCGTCTTGAGCTGTTCGAAGACGCTGGCTGCGTCGGCGCCCGCCTGAGACGGCGCGGCAGTCACGAGCGCGATGGCGACCATGGTTGCGCAAATCAGGATCTTTCTCATATGTGTCTCCTTTCCAGTGATTGAAAGCGTGCCGGCCCTGGGGCCGGCTCCCGGATTCTAGCCCGGAGGGTGTTCGTGTTCCTCGAAACCCCGTCGGGAGCTGCTAGTATCGCGGCCGTCCCCAATTCCGCGAATCGTCGGCACCCGCCCGAGCCGAACCGTAGCCCGGCGGGCGCAGTCAACAAAGAGGTAGATATGGTTTATCTGACGGCGCTCTGGCTTCCGATCCTGCTCTCGGCGGTGGTGGTTTTCATCGCTAGCTCGATCCTCCACATGGTGCTGAAGTACCACCGCAGCGACTACAGCGCGATGCCCGGTGAGGACAACGTGATGGCGGCTATGAGATCCGAAAAAGTCTCGCCAGGCCACTATTACCTGCCGCACTGCCCGGCTGCCGATTACCTGACGGTCTTTCGTATCGCCGGCACGGCGGCGTTCCTCGGCTAGGCCGGCTCCGCCGCCACCGAGTCGATCTGGAAGGGTCAGCCCTGGAGCACTTCCGCCAAGCACATCTTCGATGGCCTGGTCTACGCTCTTCTGACCGGGGGCGTCTTCGGCTGGCTCTGGCCGAACTGATCGCCCCCTCGCGGGCAATCGCTTGCAGGGGGTTGCTGCCAGCCGCCCTGCTAGGCAACTTCGTCCGTCCGATTCCGTAGAAGATAGGCGTTTCTCAGGAATCACCGTGTCCTGTGCACACTTCTTTCGGAACCTGACAGGAGATCATCCATGCATATAAGGTCGGCCCGCTTCATTCTTGCCCTCCTTCTTCTCGTAGCCCCGACGGGAAGCCTCAGCGCCCAGCGCCTGACGACCCCACCGCCCGGGGCCAACCAGCGTTCCGTCGTCACCCAGTACCTGGGGATGGCCTCCGTGACCATCGACTACAACAGTCCCGACGTCACCAGCCCGGCGGGCGACGACCGGACCGGCAAGATCTGGGGCCAGCTCGTGCCATGGGGTATCGCGCCCAATCCCTTCTACCCGGGGTTTGGCACCGCGGAGAACATGCCGTGGCGGGTCGGCGCGAACGAGAACACGACCATCACCGTCTCCCACGATGTCGAGATCGAGAGCGAGCCCCTGGCGGCCGGCAAGTATGCCCTGTTCATGGCTCCCGGCGAAGACGAGTGGACGATCATCTTCAACCGCAATGCCTCCGCCTGGGGCAGCTTCTTCTACGAGCCGGACCTCGACGCCCTGCAGGTCACGGTGAAACCCGAAAAGACCGATTTCTTCAGAGAGTGGCTGACCTTCGAGTTCGACGACCGCCAGCTCGACACCACCCTGGCCGTACTGCACTGGGAGAACCTCCGGGTGCCCTTCCGCGTCTCGGTTCCGAACATCTCGGAGCTCTACCATCAGACGATGACCGCGGAGCTCACAGGCGCCGTGGGGTTCAGCTTCCAGAACTTCGTCCGGGCGTCCCAATGGGCCTCCCAACAGGACGCCTACCATGACGATGCGGTGAAATGGGCGGACGCCGCCATCGCCGCCAACGCGAACTTCCAGACGATCTCGAACAAAGCCCAGATCCTCAACAGCGTCGGCCGAGGTGAGGAGGCCATGGAAACCCTCGACCAGGCGATCGAGCATCCCACGGCGACCGTGGTCCTCGTACACATGGCCGCCCGGGGCCTGCAGCAGCAGGGTCAGATGGAAGCCGCCAACGTCATCTTCCGCAAAAACCACGAGAGGCACTCGGGAGAGTGGCCGGTCGACTTCGGCATGGCGCGCGTCTACTCGGAGGAAGGTAATTTCGAGAAGGCCCTGGAGCACGCCCGCATCGCCCTGACCCGCGCCCCGGCTGGAGCGCAGAAGCAGAACCTGGAGGCCCAGATCGCTCGCCTCGAGAAGGGGGAGAACATCAACCCCTAGGGTGGCGGCATAGAGGTCGCTCGATCCCTGGAGCCCGGGCCATCGTCCTCGGCGACGAGCCCGGTCCTAGGGATCCTCGACGTCGTCCTGCGGGTACGCTCAGAGTCTCTTCTTGTACACGACCGCACTCTTCTCCCATCCGACGTGCTCTTCATAGAATCGCTGCGCGTCGGCGCGATGAAGCCCAGTATGGATGTGGACCCGCCTGCACCCACGATCCCTCGCGTACCGCTCCACGAACCGAACGAGCTCTTTCCCGAATCCCTTCGAACGCTCAGCTTCCAGAGTCGCTAGATCGCACAACCGACAATCGCTGCCGCGAAGCACGTGCGCATGGATCACGAGCCCGACAACACTCACGACTCTCCCCTCCGCGATCAACCCGAAGAGCTCGTACCCGCTCGAGGTCAGGTCTTCTCGCGATTCGAGGAAGGCCTCGCGGTCAAGCTCAACGCGCAGAGACTGCAAGACCGGCCACGCTTGATCCCACTCCTCGTGGGTCGTTAGCTGGTGAACTCGGTTCATCGACGGGCCACTGCTCGAAGCCTACACCCGACCTCGGTGCGCGAGGCATGGGTCCGATGCGGAGTCAAGGAAATGAGCGTCGCACCGACATTACGAATCGTGTCCGCGAGGATTCTATTTGCTAACTTTCTGATCTCCAGTCCGTTTATAGGAATGGAACGCCCGCGGAGGCCGAGGCGAGTCGTCTGTGCCGATTGAAGCTACGAGGAACGCGGTCCTGCTCCTGATCTTCGCCCTGTCGGCGGCGACCCTCCCCGCTCAGACACAGGCTCAGGCCCAGGACACCGAATCCGACGGCGCGCAGACCGCCCCGACGATCGCAACACGTGTCTACGACACCCGAAGGATAGCGAGCGAGCCCCCGGTCGTCGACGGAGTCCTGAACGACCCGGTCTGGAACACCGTCGAGTGGTCGGGTAACTTCATCCAGCGCGATCCTACGGATGGCGAGCCCCCGACTCAGCAGAGCCGGTTCAAGGTCGTCTACGACGACAGCGCTCTCTACTTTGGATTTCGCCTCGAAGACGATCCGGGGCTGATGAGGCCCATCCTCGCCCGGAGGGACCACTTCCCCGGCGACTGGATCGAGGTCAACATCGACAGCTACCAGGATCGCCGCACCGCCTTCTCCTTCACTCTCAGCCTCTCCGGAACGCGCAGCGACGAGCTCATCTCGAACGACGGCGACGACTGGGACTCCAACTGGAATCCCGTCTGGGACGGAGCCGCGCGGGTCGACGGCGAGGGCTGGACGGCGGAGATGAGGATCCCTTTGAGCCAGCTCCGCTTCAGCAGCGCGGCCCAACAGAGCTGGGGGCTGCAGGTCCATCGACGCCTGTTCAGGCTCGAGGAGCGCTCGACCTGGCAACGGATTCCGAAGGGCGTCGACGGCTGGGTGAGCCGCTTCGGAGAGCTGCGCGGCCTCGACGACCTGCAGCCGAAGCGTCGTATCGAGCTGACACCCTATGGCGTCGCCAGCGGCGAGAGTTTCGAGGCGGAGCCCGGCAATCCCTTTCGCGACGGCAGCGACGACAACCTAGACGGCGGCCTTGACGGCAAGCTCGGGATCACCAGCAACCTCACGCTCGACTTCACCGTCAACCCGGACTTCGGACAGGTCGAGGCCGACCCCTCCGAGGTCAACCTCTCTGCCTTCGAGACCTTCTTCGACGAACGCCGCCCGTTTTTCATCGAGGGCAAAGAGATCTTCGACCTGCGTCTCGCCCCGGCCACCACCGGCGGCGACTTCACTCGGGACACCCTGTTCTATTCGCGGCGCATCGGACGCCCGCCGGGGCACGACCCGGACCTTCCCGATGAGGCTTACGTGGACGTCCCTGGATTCACGAGAATTCTGGGGGCCTTCAAGCTCAGTGGCAAGACCGCCTCCGGCCTCTCGCTGGGCCTGCTGGAAAGCGTCACCGCCAAGGAGGAAGCGGCGGTCGACCTCGACGGCGAGCGCAGCCGGCTGACCGTCGAGCCGCTGACCAGCTATTTCGTCGGGCGCGTGCAGCAGGACTTCGAGGATGGCGACACCCAGATCGGCGGCATGGTGACAGCGGTCAGCCGCGAGCTCGATGACGACCATCTCAATGCCATGCGCCGAGAGGCCTACGCTCTCGGTCTCGATTTCGGCACCTATTTCAAGAACCGCGACTACCGGCTCGAAGCGAATCTCCTGGGAAGCGAGATCCGGGGCAGTCAGGAGGCTATTCTCGAAGCCCAGGAGTCCTCGGCGCGCTACTACCAGCGGCCCGGGAACGACTCGGCGACCCTCGATCCCACCCGGGAATCGCTCGCCGGCCATTCCGGCTCGGTTCGCTTCACGCGTACGAGCAACCACGAGCTCATGTTCCAGACCGGGGTGGCCTGGCGCTCCCCCGGCTTCGAGATCAACGACGTGGGCTTCATGCGCAACGCCGACCAGATCAACCAGTTCACCTGGGTCGGCTACAGCAAGCGCAATCCGTTCAGCATCTTCGACCGCTGGCAACTCAACGGCAACCAGTGGCTCGACTGGGACTACGCCGGCAACTTCCTCGGCGCCAGGTACAACGTCAACACCAACGCCCAGTTCAAGAACAAGTATCACGCCGGCGCCTCGATCACCCGCCGGGGCGAGTCCACCTCCAACAGCGAGCTGCGCGGCGGGCCGGCGTCGCGCTGGCCCGGAAGCTGGGCTTACGAGGCGTGGGTCAACTCGGACGAACGGCGCGATCTCAGAGTCAACCTCGGGGGCTACGTGCGCCGGACCGACGACGGCGGCGGCGATTCCCGGCAAGCCTGGGCGACGTTCTCCTACCGGCCGACCAACGCCATCCGGTTGTCTCTGAGCCCGGAGTACTCGCGCAACCGGCCCGAGCTACAATACATCGACACGGTCGCGTTCGCCGAAGACGAGCGCTACATCTTCGGCCGCCTGGATCAGGAGACCCTCGTCCTCACCACCCGGCTCGACTACACGATCACGCCGAATCTGACCGTGCAGCTATACGCCGCACCTTTCGTCTCTTACGGCAGATACAGCGAGTTCAAGCGCATCACCGACCCGGTCGCCGGCCGCTACCGGGACCGCTTCCTGGTCTTCGGCGCCGAGCAGATCGCTTTCGATGCCGAAAGCGAGACCTTTGAAGTCGACGAAGACGGAAACGGCACGGTCGACTACGACTTCGATGGCCCGGACTTCGACGCCCGCTTCCTCAATGCCAACGTCGTGGTCCGCTGGGAGTACACCCCCGGCTCGACGGTGTTCGTCGTCTGGACGCAGAGCCGCGAGAGCTCGGACCTGCTGGCGCCCGACGGGGACTTCCAGGAGGGGCTGGACGACCTCTTCTCGGTCGAGCCAGAGGACATCTTTCTGGTCAAGTTCAGCAAGTGGCTGGCGTTCTGAACGGGCAGGCCGGAGACCAATGTCCGGCGACCTAGCTGCTATTTGATGAAGTAGCCGGCCATTCTCCACTCGCCGTCCGGCTCGCCCATGAAGGTCACCGTCTCGATCGCCTCGGCTTTGGCGCTAAACGAACTCGCAAACTGCATCAGCACGTACCTACCGTCGGGCGCGCCAGGCATCGCCGTCTTGTAGTCAGCCGACTTCAACTCCCGCGAAGAGAGCTCCCCCAGCGGCTTGCGAGCCGCATGCAACGACTGCACCCACTTCTCCCTGGTCACCGCGTTCTTGAAGTAATCCGCGGCCTCGTCCCAGCTCTTTTCATACTCGCCGCTGTCGGCCAGGGCCAGCCACACCTCGGCCGCCTCGACAGCGGCATCCGTGGCCTCAGAATCAGCGTGCGCCCCTGGAGCTGCCAGCAACAGGAGAAAGGCGATCACGGCCACCGGTTTTCTCATCGAAGTCATCTCAGTTCTCCTCTTCTCAACTGCGATCCAACCACATTGTGATCAATCCGCTCGGGATTCATAGATGGCACCTATCTACTCATACGTCCGAGGGACGGTCTTATTCACGAGCTGGCCGGCGGAGTTGTGACAGGGCCCATTACGTATTGTGTCCCCACGTTAGAGTCAGCGACGTGGGAATCGACGCCAGATCGGACCTGGAGCGGGCACGTTCTGCCGTGCGGGCGCTTGTCGAGCGCCAGAATCGCGAGGCGCTCGCGGCCTACGAACCGCTTGGGTGGCACGAGTCTCTCGCCGGTTCTCCGGTTCTCAACCTGGACGACTTCTCGGCCATCCCGTTCTTGGTCGACATCGGGGGTGTCGAGGAGTACCAACATCGCGCCAGACTGCGAGCCGCCGATGGAGATCTCTTCGCCGCCGGCACGCCACAGAACGAGGTCTACGAGAACTACTGTCGTGAGCGGCTGACCCTTGGCCGGGCCGAGTTCATGTCCGCCCCGAACGATCGGAATCCCCTCGCCCTGGCCGAAGCGTGCTCAAGCGGTGCGTCGTTCGAGCGTCTTGTCTCACGCGCCGAGGAGGCCGGCGGTCTGGTGATTCATCCCTTCATGGGGATCGAGTCGGTCTGGGAGCTCGGACGGAGGATCGCCGTGGAAAGCGGTCAACCCGTCGGGATGCTGGCGCCGCCACCGCCGGTAACCTGGGTTGCCAACGACAAGGCGGCTTTCGGCGAAGTGGTCACCCGTGTCCTCGGCGCCGACTACCTGGTCGAGACCCGCCGAAGCTCCAGCCCGGAGGCGCTCGCTCGGGACCTGGTCGCGCTGGCGAGGCGGCATCGTCGGGTGGCCCTCAAGCGGCTGCGCTGCGCCTCGGCGATGGGTAACGCAGTCTTCGAGGCGAGCTCGCTCGCCGAGCTCGAGGCGGCCGCGGTCGAGGCCGAGGTTCTGGCCTTTCTCGAGCGCACCGAGTGGGACGGTGAAGAGGTCCTCGCTGTTGCCTGGGAGGAGACCGAGCTGTCGCCTTCGACCCAGCTGTGGATCCCGCCCGCCGGCGGCGGCGAGCCGCGACTCGACGGGATCTACGAACAGCTTCTGCGTGGCGAGCGCCGCGTCTTTGTCGGCTCGCGTCCCTCGACCCTGCCGGCGAAGGTGAATCAGGAGCTGGAGTCCGCCTCGGTGCAAGTCGCCGCCGGCCTCCAGGAGCTCGGCTACGTCGGGCGATGCTCGTTCGACTTCCTGGTCCTCGGCAATCCGCCTGAGGACTTCTCGGTCCGCTTTGTCGAGTGCAACGGCCGCTGGGGTGGCACTTCGACACCAATGGCTCTTCTCGATCGTTTGCTCGCCGGCCCACGCCCGCCCTACCGCGCCCAGGACTTCGTTCATCCCGGGCTCGTCGGCGCCCCCTTCGGCGACATTCTCTCGGCCGTGGGCAAGGACCTGTTCGACGCCGGAACCGGTCGGGGGCGCTTTATCTTCTACAACGTCGGTCCGCTGGCGCGCTTGGGAAAGCTCAACGTCATAGCACTTGGGGGCAGCCAGGAAGAGGCCGAGGCGGCGATCGAAGAAGACCTGCCGCGACTCCTCGGGCTCCATCAGCCCTAGGACTGTCCTACGGAGGGGGCGGTGGCAAAAGAGACGGATCGATAGTGACGCTCAGCTCAGCGCCCTCACGGACTTCGAACCCGTCTCTCAAGACCGCGAGATAACCGACGTACAGGTCCCACGAGCCGAGTGGACCGTCAACGATGAAGTTGGGTCCGACCAAGCCTGTGTGACAGGCGAGACCAAACCAGGAGGTCGAGATGGTTACATCCTCGAACTCCTTGAGCGAGCAGCCGTTGCCGAGGTGTTCGAACGCACCGCTGTCGCAGCTGCCCATCCGTCCGGCGCCGCGCTGGTCGGTGCCGAGGCCGCAGGCGCCGGCGTTGTCGATGGCCGAGCTGCCGTCGAGCAGCTCGTGGGTCTGCGTCGGACCGCCATTGTCGGCCAGGTTCAGGTCGAGTCCTGTAAGAGAGCCGAAAGCCGGCAGACAGGTGGCGTCGTCGGCCAGGTTGCCGCCGCCGGCGTCACTCAGTGTTCCCTCGCAGTGGTCGCCGGTGGCGGCGGCGGCAAACAGCGAGCCCGAGAGAGTCAGGCCTCCCCCCGAGCCGTATAGAGAAGCGCCGTAGTCCGCCGAGTTCCCATGGAAGGTCGTCTGATGAACGCTCCCACCACCCCAAACACCGCCACCATAGGAGTCGCCACTGCTTACGGATGCCGTGTTGCCGGAGACCGTGCTGTTGGAGATCGACAGATCCCTTGCCGCTACCCCACCGCCGTAGCCATAGAAAGTAGCCGAGATGCTGTTGCCGGAGATTGTGGAGTTGGTGATGGTGACGGTGGCATCCGGACCGCCGACGGCACCACCGTAGGCTCCGGTGAACGAAGTGACATCGTTGTTGGAGAAGGTGCTGTGGGACACCACCACGGACGCGCCGGTGCCGGCCCAGATGCCGCCGCCACCATCGCGGACGGCAGCGTCGATGACGGAGTTATTGGAGATCACGCTGCTGACGACTCGAGTCGTCGATGCCGCGTGAGCGTAGATGCCGCCGCCCCGACGGGACCCCGGGACGACGTCGGCCAGATTGGGACCGATGGTGCTGTTTTTCAAAGTGAGGCCGCCGCGATTGTAGATTCCGCCGCCCTTCTGTGACCTTCCGAACAGGACCGTCAGGTCCTTAAGCCTCAGGTCCCCCGTTGCGCCGACGTGGAAGACGCGAAACGGGGGCGGCGTCGGCACACCAAAATTGTCGCGGTAGACGAGATAGCCGTTCCCCTCGACGGTGATCCTGCTGGTGACCGAGGGCAGCCCGTTGGAACCGTCGGTGTCGTTGTCGACAATCGTCAGGGGAACTCCGGCGGTGAGCTTGATGACGTCCGATCCCGAACCCGCCGGGCAGCTTCCGCGAGGTGCGTCGTCGTTGGCGGCATCGATGGCGGCGTTCAGATTGCACGTGCCACCGACCGTGATGACAGCGGGCTCGAGCGGCTGCGACAGGACGAGCAGCAGCGCGAGAAGCACATAGGTAGGAATAGGGCGTTGGCGAGAGGTCATCGGCACAAACCTCCTCTTGGCCTGACCGTCAGCCGCTCTCGGATACCTAGCAGCAGCCTCTGCGCCAGAGCAACACCCATTCGGGTGGGGCACAATACGTAATCTTGGCTCTGACTCAAGAAGTGGCTGCACCTCTGAGGAAGTGGGGAGTGGGTACCGCTCTTGCAAATCGTAATCTGCGGAAGGATCAACCGGGTGGACACGAAAGGAGACATCATGAAAAGAATCACGTTGCTGCTGTCCGCCGTCTCGTTCACCGCCTGCACGGCGGTCAACTACACCTCGCCGAGCTTCCCGGAGGTGGCGCTCGACCATCAGGAAGTTGCCGTGCTCCCGGTCGAGATGGTGTTCACGGGCAAGGCCCCGAAGGGCCTCGCCGCCGAGGACATCCTGTTGATCGAGGAAGGCGAGAGCCTGGCCTTCCAGGCCTCGCTCTACAACTATCTGCTGAACCGGTCGAGCCCGCACCGACGACGCCCGGTGTGGATCTCGATCCAACCGATCGAAACCACGAACCAGCTCCTGAGGGAAGAGGGACTTGCCATTCGCGACACCTGGGCGCTGCCCGCCGATGAGCTGGCCGAGGTACTGGAAGTGGACGCCGTCGTCCGCACCAGGGTACGCAAGACGCGCTACCTGTCCGACCTCGCGTCGTTCGGCATCGCCGTCGGCGTACACGTGGTGCTCGAAGCGCTCGACGAAGACCACGCCTGGCTGCTGCCCTGGGGCCCGCGGACCTACGACATCTACGCCGAAGGCCAGCTGGTCACCGCCGACGAGGGCACCCTACTGTGGAAGGTGGCGGTGAATCGCGAAACCGACTGGAGCCAACCGGCCAACGACGTCGTGCGCGGCATCACCAGGAAGCTGGCCAAGAAGTTTCCCTACCGCGGTGACATCGCGTCGGGGTAAGGACTGGCGAGCCGAAGTGTAAGTCGGCCGTACCCCCCCGTGCAAACTGACTCGGGCCCAAAAGCTTCTACAATCGGGTCCAGGCACATCATGATCGGCCGAACGCTGTCTCACTTCAAGATCACCGCCAAACTGGGCGAAGGCGGGATGGGTGAGGTATATCGGGCGACCGACACCAAGCTCGGCCGCGAGGTGGCGATCAAGATTCTGCCGACAAAGTTCACCGAAGACGAGGAGCGGCTGGCGCGCTTCGACCGCGAGGCCAAGCTACTGGCCTCGTTCAGCCACGCCAACATCGCGGCGATTCATTCGGTCGGGCACGACCACGACACTCACTTCCTGGTGATGGAGCTTGCCGAAGGAGAGACTCTGGCTGAGAGAACCGCGCGCGGACCGGTTCCCGTCGATGAGGCCGTGGCGGTGGCCATCCAGATAGCGGCCGGACTCGAGGCGGCACACGAGAAGGGAATCATCCACAGGGATCTGAAGCCGGCGAACGTCAAGCTGACGCCCCGAGCGACGGTCAAGATCCTCGACTTCGGCTTGGCCAAGGCCGTCGCGAGGCCGAGGGTTGAATCCGAGACCCAACTCGGTGATACAGACACCGTGACCCAGATCTCGGAGGTCGGTGCGCTCCTGGGTACTCCGGGCTACATGAGCCCCGAGCAGATTCGCGGCTCCGAGGCCGATGCCCGGTCCGACATTTGGGCTTTCGGCTGCCTGCTCTACGAAGCCTTGACCGGCAAAGCCGCCTTCGACGGACGGACGAACAGCGATCGGCTTGCCGCGGTGCTCGAGCGAAGCCCCGATTCCGACCTACTTCCGCCCGGCACGCCGCCGGCGCTTCTCCGGCTCCTGAACAGGTGCCTGCGCAAGGACCCGGTTCGACGCCTGCATGCAGCCGCCGACGTTCGAATCGAGCTGGAAGACGCACTCAGGGAGATCGAGCACGGTCCAGCTGCGGAGCACGGTCGAGCCGCGGGACCCTCCACCTCGGTCGAACGCACGTTTCCCCTGACCGCGGAGCTCTGCCGACGGCTCGATCGCGAGACGCTCGATCCGCGCGTGATCGGCGACGACGCGTACTATCTCGACAACGAGCGATCCTCTGAGGTTCTGGTCTTCTACCTCCCGGGCATGGGTCTCGACCACAGGATCTTCGAAGAGACCCTCGCTCGGTCGCCTTTCCGGGGGATCGCCTCCAACTTCTACGGTTGCGAGCCGGATCCGGAGCACCGGATCGTCATGGCCATGCCAGACCAGCTCACCGTCCTAGAGCATCTTCTAAGTGATGCGGTGGAACGGCTGGCGCCGGAAATCGTCATCCTCACGGGTTTCTCCCTCGGTGCGGATGCGGCCTTTCGGCTACTTGTCGAAACCGAGCTGGACCCGAAACTGGTGGACGGCGTCCTCAGTCTCGGCTGCAACCTGGGTCTCGAAACATGTTTCTTCTCGGCGCGAATAGCGAAGGTCGCCAGTCTCGAACCGCAAGAGATCCTGCCGGCTCTGAGGGAGATCGGCAGCTCGGTCAACAAACTCGAGGAATGGGTCGAGCTGCACCGCTACCTCGCGGAAGTGACTTGGAAGTACCGATCCGAGATGGGCGTTCTGCGCTCGCTTTCTGCGGGAACCATCGAGCCCTTCACGAACGCAGAGCGTCAACCCTTCGCCGAGTGGTATCGCTATGCGACCGAGCACGAAATAGCGGTTCGCTGCATCTTCAACGACAGTGAGCAGGAGGCTCTCCGCAAGCTCCGGCTCGCTCAACTCGACGACGGAATCCTAGGGCCGCACTTCCGGGACGACGACTTTTTCACCGAGTGGGGCAAGAACCACTTCCAGCTCATCGACCCGGGCCTGATCGAGCGCCACCTCGATTGGCTGCTTCAGCGAATTCGCAGCCCCTGACCCCGCCCCACTCTCGGGCCGGCACCCCTATCGGAAGGGCACCGCTATCGGAGGACCTCAGGCACGAGGGCCGGCTATTGGCCCGCGCTGGGACATTACGCATTGTGTCCCTATCTCCCTTCGAGCGTAGTTTTTCGGCGCGATCGGCAACCTACCCTATGAGTGGCGATGAGTCTCTCGAAACACCAGACGAGCTTCCTCAACGAGATCCAGCCGCATCAGGGAATGCTCCGCCGAATCGCCGCGGTCTACGCCGACAGCCTCGAGGACCGACGAGATCTTCTCCAGGAGATGCTTCTGCAGCTGTGGCGGTCCTACCCCGGCTATCGCGGCGACGCCAAGTTCTCGACCGAACACGTACCAAAGTTCGCCAACGGTTAAGTGAACCGTCGCTCTATTTGTTTGATGCGGTGGGACCGTGCTGTGGATCATGTTGCCCGTTTCGCCATCCATGAAGAAACGAATGTCT
>JAAENP010000053.1 GCA_024224155.1 bacterium | reverse complement strand
GCGAAGCAGATGGAGTGTTCACTCGAGCCCTGGGTGATCAGAATGACGCTCACTCCGCGCCGGGCGAGGGCGCCGAAGAGCCTCATCGCGACCCCCGGGACGCCGACCATGCCGTCCCCCTCGAGTCGCGCCATCGCCACCCGGTGAATCGAGGTGATGCCACGAACCGGATAGTCCTCGGCAATTACTTCGTCCGACTCGTCGCTGACCAGGGTGCCGGCACTCTCCGGCTGGAAGGTGCTCTTGATCCACAGCGGGATGCCGCAAGTGCGCACCGGGTGAACACTCGGTGGATGGACAACCTTGGCGCCGAAGTGGGAAAGCTCCATGAGCTCGTCGTAGCGCAGTCGCCGAATGGGGCGAGCGTCCGAGACCATGCGGGGGTCGGCGCTCATCACGCCGTCGACATCCGTCCACAGCTCGACCGCCGCGGCGCCAACGGCCACAGCCACTACGGAAGCGGTGAAATCCGATCCGCCCCGCCCCAGCGTCGTGGTCTCACCCTCGGCGGTCGCGCCGATGAATCCCGTGACAACCGGAACGGCGGTGGTGCCGTCGAGCCGCTCCTGAATGCGGGCACGAGTGGCGCCGACGTCCGGCCGCGCACGACCGTGGCCCGCATCGGTCACGATCAGCTCGCGTGCGTCAACTCCGATCGCATCGGTGCCGAGACGGCGCAGCGCGGCCGCGACGATGGGCGCGGACAGAAGCTCACCGCAGGCGAGGATCCGATCGAGACTTCTCGCACTCACCTCTCCGACCAGCCCTACACCTTGGAGAACCTCCAGCAAGCCGGCCAGAACCGATTGGATCCCGGCTTCCAGCTCTTCGTGTTCCTCTACGTCGGCAACCGCCCGCGCGGTTTCGAGATGACGCTGTTCGAGCTCGGCGACCCGACCGGCGACGTCCTCGGACTGCCGCCGAGCGGACTCCGCCGCCTCGCCGAGCCCATCGGTCACGCCGCCCAGGGCCGACACCACCACCGCCACCTCGTCCTCGGCCCTTGCCGAGCGCACGATCTCGGCCACTCGCACGATGCGATCGGCCGTCGCCAGCGACGAGCCGCCGAACTTGAGGACTCTCATGACAGCCGATTCTCTCCCATGGCGCGATCCGCGGGAACCTGCTACAGTCGCGCCACTTCGCCGAGACTCGATCGGCCAACGGCGCACAGCAGGATCTGCATCCAGGATCGCGCCGCACGTATCTACCCCTATCTACAGCTGTTGTGTGGGGAGGAAAGCGGACGACCGACTGTCGTCAAGACGACGACCCGGTGCACCGCAGAGAGAGAACCACGCATGTCCAACACCAACCCATCCCACACACAGATAGACGGGTTCGCCCACTTCGAGCTCGACCCGACCCTTCACCGCGGTATCGCGGCGGCCGGCTTCGTCGAACCACGACCGATCCAAGAGCAGGCTATTCCCGCCGCCCTCGAGGGCCGCGACGTGCTCGGCCTCGCCCAGACCGGTACCGGTAAGACAGCGGCCTTCGCGCTGCCGGTGCTCGAGCGACTGCTTGCCGGACGCAAGCCCGGTCCGCGAGTTCTGGTCCTGGCGCCGACGCGCGAGCTGGCCGCACAGATCAGCAACGAGATACGGACCCTGGCCAGCTTCACGCGCATCAAGGTGGCCACCGTCTTCGGCGGCGTCTCGGCCCATCACCAGCGCAGAGCCCTGGCCGCGCGGCCCGAGATCGTTGTCGCCTGTCCCGGCCGGCTACTCGACCTCATGCAACAGGGCGTCGTACGCCTCAATCGGATCGAAACCCTGATCCTCGACGAGGCCGACCACATGTTCGACATGGGTTTCCTGCCGGACATTCGCCGGGTGCTCGCCGCACTGCCGGAGGACCGGCAGAATCTACTGTTCTCGGCTACCATGCCCCCCGAGATTCGCAGCCTGGCCGACCGGATTCTCCGCGATCCGCAAGTGGTCGACGTCGCCCACCGCAAACCCCTGACGACAATCGAGCACGCTCTCTACCCGGTGGAGGGCACGCGAAAACTGGCCCTGCTCGAGCACATCCTCGCCAAGGACGGGACTTCCTCGGCCATCGTCTTCACCCGTACCAAGCATCGCGCCCGGCGCCTCGCTCAGCAACTCGGCCGAACCGGTCACCGCGCCGTGGCCCTGCAGGGCAACATGTCTCAGGGCCAGCGGGAGCGAGCCATGGACGGATTCCGCAAGCGCCGGTTCGACGTTCTCGTGGCGACCGACATCGCGGCGCGAGGTATCGACGTCCAGCAGGTGTCTCACGTCGTCAACTTCGACATGCCCAATACAACGGATGCCTATACGCACCGCATCGGACGCACCGGGCGTTCCGATCGCCAGGGCAAGGCCTACACCTTCGTGACCGCCGAGGACCGCAACCTGGTGTTCCAAGTCGAGAAGAGACTCGGAGCGCCGATTCCGCGACGACAGGTCGAAGGCATCGAGAGCATCCATTTTCCGCAGGCTCGTCCGAGCGGCCGGCCTGCGCAGTCCGACTCGAGAACCGCCACCGGACCTGGCAAGATCAGGAGTCGACGTCGCCCGCGCGGCCGGCGTTACGGCGCCGGCCGCTAGCAAGCCGCTCTAGTCGCGCTCTTTGACGAGCGCTCCGCGCACCAGGAGCATGCGCCCGACTTCGCCGCCCAGAACCACCAGGGCGATGAGGTTGGGAATCGCCATGACTCCGTTGAGAAGATCGGCCCAGGCCCAGATCGCGCGCGCCCCGGCCGCGGCGCCGCCCAGGATGGCGAGGCAGTAGAGCATCCGGTACGGCAGTCGAGCCTTCGGTCCGAACAGGTAGGCGGCGCACTGCTCGCCGTAGAACGCCCAGGAGATCAGCGTCGAGAGTCCGAACAAGATCGAGGCCGCCAGCACGATCCATCCTCCGGTCTCGCCGAGCCCGGCAGCAAAGGCAGACGCGGTGAGAGCGGTCGAATCGAGGCCCGAGCTCCAAACGCCGCTGGCAAGGAGCACCAATCCGGTCGCGCTCGAGACGATCAGGGTGTCGAGCAGAACACCGAGCATCGCGACCTTCCCCTGCCGGACCGGATCATGCGTCCTCGCCGAGGCATGGGCGATCGGCACCGAGCCGGTTCCGGCCTCGTTCGAGTAGACGCCGCGGGCGACACCGAAGCGAAAAGCCTCGCGAACTCCCGCGCCCAGAAAGCCGCCGGTGGCGGCGATCGGGCTGAAGGCATGCTCGAACACCAGCCCAAGAGCTGGCAGGAGCTGCTCACGAAAGACGAAGAGCGCCGCCCCGGCTCCGGTCAGATAGAGAAGACCCATGACCGGCGCCAAGACCTCCGACGCCACAGCCACCGTGCGCACGCCACCGAGAACCGCCACCGCGGTCAGGGCCGCGACCGCCAGGCAGGCCGTGAACGGGGCCCATCCGAGCTGGGCGCCGACGACCGAGGCGATCGAGTTGCTCTGGACGGTAGTGGTGGCGAGCAGCGTCTTGAGGGCCATGCCGACCGCGAAGAAGGCCGCCACGCGCGGCCATCCCAGGCGGTCACGAAGGTAGTACATCGGGCCGCCCACCCAGAGCCCGTCCGCCGACTTCTTGCGGTAGCGCACCCCAAGTACCGATTCGGCAAACATGGTTCCCATGCCGACTACGCCCGAAATCCACATCCAGAAAAGGGCACCCGGGCCACCGGCCGTGATGGCGGTCGCGACACCGGCGATGTTGCCGTTGCCGACGATACCGCCGACGGCGGTCATGAGCGCCGCCCACGGGCTGATGTCGCCTTCGTCTCCGGTATCCGGTCTCCTGAGAAGCGCTCCCAAAGCCGCGGGCAGCTCGCGCAGTTGCACGACCCGCAGGCGGACGATCAGGTAGAGGCCCGTCCCGAGCACTAGAAACAGCATGGGTGGCCCCCACAGCCAGTCGCTCGCGGTGCCGATCCAGGTGCTCATCCGGCGCCTAGGATACCCTCCGCGCCCGGGGAGCTCCCCGCGATGACTAGCTCTTCGTTGCCGCGCGCATGCCCTTGAGAATCAAGAGCAACCAGGGCGCGGCATGGAGCAGCAGGTCGAACCAGTCGATCGCCCGAACCAACCGGCCCTCGGCCAGCATCTGGATCTTCTCGACGAGATGCGGCGGCGTAAAAGGCGCCAGCCCGATCGTCAGACAAAGCAGGATGACGATCGACCAGGGGATCGAGTCCAGCCACATCATCGGTACCAGGATACAGGGCAACCGAGAGGAGTGGGATCACGGGCTAGGATGAACGCATGGCGGCATGCTCGATTGCCTACTTCGTCACGCCGCACGGCTTCGGCCATGCGGCCCGGGCGGCGGCGGTCATGGCGGCACTCGGCCGGCGCGAGAGCGACATCAGCTTCGAGATCGTGACCACGGTCCCGACGTGGTTCTTCGCTCAGTCGCTCTCGGTGCAGCACCGAGTACTGCCGGTAGAGTGCGACGTCGGGCTCGTTCAGATCGACCCGGTCCGCGAAGACGCCCGGGCTACGGTCACGGCTCTCGAGAGGTTCTGGTTCGGGCTCGACGAGGCGGCAGAGAGCCTCGCTCGAGGCTGGAGTGAATCACCTCCTCGAGTCGTGGTGAGCGACATCTCGCCGTTGGGAGTCGAGGTCGCCCGCCGACTCGGTGTGCCTTCGGTTCTGGTCGAGAACTTCACCTGGGACTGGATCTATGATGCCTACCTCGACAGCGCGCCGAGGCTTCTCGAGTTCGCCGAGCGCTGCGCCGAGCTGTCGGACACGGCAACGCTCCACATTCAATGCGAGCCGGTGTGCCAACCACTCGGCGCAGCGACGCGCGTCGGCCCGGTGAGCCGGACCGCGCGAGCCGGAAGGACCGAGACCCGGCGAGCCGTCGGACTCGAGGATACCGACCAACGGCCACTCGTGTTCCTGACCATGGGCGGAATGGGTTGGGGGTCTGTGGCGCCCGAGCCCGGCAACGAGTCGTTCTTCGTCACCCTAGGCGGCGTCGACAGGCTATGTCGTGACAACGGCATCCTGCGCCTTCCCAACCGATCCCCGGTCTATCCTCCCGACCTGATCTGGGCGGCGGATGCCGTGATCGCCAAGCTCGGCTACAGCACGGTCGCCGAGTGCTTCCACGCCGGCGCCCGCCTCGGTTACATCGGCCGCGCGAGCTTCCCCGAGTCGCCTGTCCTGGAGGAGTTCGTCCGTCGGAACCTGCCTTCGATCGAGCTCCCTCCGAACCGACTCGAAGAGAGCGATTGGCGCCGGGATATCGAGCGGCTCCTGGTGCTTTCCACCGGGTCGGAGCGGCGGAATAACGGCGCCGACCAGATCGCGGATCTTCTTCTGGCGCTGATGTCGGACCGATGAATCCGGCCTACTTTTCGGCTCCCAACTTCTTCCGAACGCTCAAAGGGCGCATGTCCGTCCACACCTCCTCGATGTACTCCTGACACTCCAGCAATCGGCCTCCCTTGCCTGAGCTCTTCCAGCCAGTCGGAAGCTTCTCCTTGCCGGCCGGCCAGACGGCGTACTGCTCCTCGTGGTTGACGATCACCTGGTAGTCGTCCTTGCCATCCCAATCACGGACACTCAGTGGACGCATGTCCGTCCACACCTCCTCGATGTGGTCGTGGCACTCGCCCAGGGTGCCCCTCTTCCCGGTCGCCTTCCATCCATCGGGCACCGGCCAGTTCTGCGGCACGATCGAATACTGCTCTTCGTGATTGACAACGACCCGGTAGGCCATCTTCTCGAAGGCCGTGCTGGGAGCGGCAAGTGACAGCGCGATAAACGCGATGGCTGCGAATGCTACGAATCGATACATGAGGTCTCCTTTGCCCCTGATCCTATCGCTCCTATCGCCCTCAAAAGAGCGCGGTCGACTTCAGTTCACGGCGCGCCCGCGGGCAGCTGCCGGCGGCTTCATCCAGGCTGAGCGTCCGGGCTCAGCTTCTGACCGGCGGCGAGCCCGCATCCGACCTTTCACCGGCCCTCTTCTTCAATCGGAAACCGACTCAAACGCCGGCGCACTGAGGAGCTCAGTCCGGCTGGGCGCCGCCCTTCAGAACGCCCGCAAACGAGCTTCCATACGAACGGGCCAGAAAAACGCCCAGCGCGACGCTCAGAATGGGCACGAACAGCCCATCCGGGCTCGGTTCCAGGAAGACGTGAAACAGAACGATGTTGAGAACGACCGGCGCCAGAACCGTCAGCGCCAGCGGCACCCAGCGTCCGATGAGCAAGAGCACGCCACAGACGATCTCTGTGATCTTGATAACCGGAAACATGTAGCCACTCGCTGCCAGCGCCCCGAGGAAGTTGTTCGCGCCCTCAGACATCTCCGGCAACGGGATGAAGTTGAAGAACCCATTGAGTCCGAAAACGGTGAAGATCAGGCCAAGGACGATTCTCGCTCCAAGAACTGCTTTGCTCATCTGAAGCTCTCCTTTCCGAGGCGGCGCCGGCTACCGCAGTCAATGATGTCGAACGACACTCAACGCTAGCTCAGGCCTGATGCGCCGTCAAACCAAAACAGCGACGGCTGCTCCCTGAGGGACCCTCGCCCGAGCCGCCCTCAGGGGTGGCGACACGATTTCGTTTCTCTGTCAGCCTGTGCGAACTGGGCATTTGTCATGCCGCGAATCCTCCTCGTGCTGGCCGCGGTCGCCGTTCTGGCCCCGCCACCCCCGGCGCTGGCCGCCGGTTTTGAGGAAGAGATCGTCTCCTTCCCGACCCACGACGGCTTGGTGCTCGAGGGTATCGTCTCCTACCCCAAGAAGGGTGAGGGTCCGTTCCCAGCGATGCTGCTCATCCACGGCAGCGGCCTTCACGATGCCGATCTCACGATCGATGTTCCCGACTGGAACCTCACCCACGGAGAGCAGCGGCTGTTTCGTGGCTTGGCCCGCTATTTCAGTCGCCGTGGGATCACCGTGCTGCGCTACAACAAGCGGGGCGCCAGCTTCGACCACCAGGACGACCAGCCGGAGCTCCTGATCGACTCGACCCTCGAGGACCTGATTCGCGACGCCGAGAGTGCCTACACAGCGCTGGTGGACCATCCCATGGCAGACCCCCAGAGGATGGCCGTCTATGGCCACTCCGAAGGCTCGATCATCGCTCCCAGAGTCGGGCGCCGAGTCGACGGCGCCAAGCTGGTAGTGCTGGTCGCGTCGATCTCCTCGGACTTCGAGGAACTCCTGCACTTCCAGACTGTCGAGATCTTCCGCATCTTCCTTGAGCTGGCGGCGGATGAAAACGGTGACGGTTTCGTGACCCTGGAGGAGACCGACCGGCTGGACGGCAACTGGGGCCTCGGCTCGACCTGGATCGGCGGCATAGCACCGGTTCTCTATACCCTCGTCACTCGGCCTGACAACACGGTCTTTGTGAACAACCTCAACCCGAGTACCGACACCGACGGCAACGGGCGGCTGAACATCGAAGACGAGGTCCTGCCAGTGCTAGAGCGGGTCTTCCGGGACCAACTGAGGGCATGGCGCTCCGGCGCGGCCGAGGGCCGCTTGGGACAGTCGCTGTTTCGGGCGAAGCCCAATCACAAGGTGATCTCGAAAGTCCGGACCCCGATCCTCTTCTGTCAGGGTGAGCTCGATGCCCAGACGCCGGTGACGGAGACCTTGGACCTGATCGAGGCGCTGGAATCGAAGGGCCGCGACCACGAAGTGCTCCTGTTCCCCAAGCTGGGACACTCGCTGTCGAAGCCCGACGATTTCTTCAAAGAGGACGGCGGCTTGACCATCCTCGACAATCCGACGCTCAACGCAATGAAGAAGTCGACGATGCGCAAGATCTTGAAGAGGGTGAAGGCGCTTCTGCGCTAGACGGTCCGACCGGGACGCGAGTCCGGATCGGCTCGGCTCCTCTTGAAGAGGCCTCGACGACCGCCTCTAACGGATGCCCGCCGCGTCCATCTTGCGGACGAAGAAGAGCGCGTAGACGCTCAGCCCGAGGCCGCCCACCAGCGTCAAGATGCCCATCCAAAGCGTCAAGGGGTCCCGGGTGTGCTGGTAGTACCAGATCTCGCGCGCGCCAAACAGCTCGGCACTCACGATGACGATCAGGATGAAGATCAGATGAAACGTCCTGAGGGACACGAATCTCACCTCCTTCCGAGGCCAAGAACACCGCTGTTCTTAGGATAGGCGCCCTCGCTCGCCGGCGCACCGTCTCTCCGGGTAGCTCGGGCTACATCAACTAGCCGCCGACGAGGAGAAGTTGGGCTAGGGTGCGGATAGACATGGCTCGACCACATCAATCGCAACCCGGAAGAAAACCAATGACAGACGAAACACAGACTCCACCTGGAGCGATGCAAGCCGAGCCGCCGGTGTTGAGCACCACCTCGCACTGGGAGCGAAGCACGGTCCGCACCGCATGGGTTTTCGCTACGCTGTCTTTCTTCCCCTTTGCGCTCCTGGCGGTCGTGTTGCGACCCGAGCACCTCTCGCCCTGGACGCTGATGCCGGTGGCGGTCGCCGGGGCGGTCGGGGTGTACGCCGCGATGACCCGCAAGGTCCATCGCCGGCGCGCTCTGCTCGCCAGCCCCTTCCCCGGCGACTGGGAGGAGGTCCTGCAACGCGATGTGGTCTTCTTTCGCACCCTCGAGCCGGCGGAGCAAACTCGGTTCCGACGCGAGCTTCAGGTCTTCCTGGGAGAGAAACGCGTGACCGGCATCGGAACTCAGGTCGACACCACGACTCGGGTGCTGGCCGGGGCTAGCGCGATCATCCCGATCTTCGGCTTCCCCGAGTGGGAATGGGACCAGATCAACGAGGTGCTGATCTATCCTTCGCGCTTCGACGAAGACTTCTCATTCGGCAAGGGTAGGGGCAAGAACACACTGGGCATGGTGGGAACGGGCGCGATGAACCGATTGATGATCCTGGTCAAGCCGGATCTCTTGCAAGGTTTCCGCAATCCGGGCGACAAGCACAACGTCGGGCTGCACGAGTTCGCCCATCTGGTCGACAAATCAGACGGCTCGGTAGACGGCACCCCGGCCGTCGGGCTCGACCGGCAGTCGATCGGGCCCTGGATCGAGCTCGTGCGACGCAAGATGGCGGAGATCGATCGCGGGGAGTCCGACATCAATCCCTACGCCTTGACCAACGAGGCGGAGTTCTTCGCCGTCGCCAGCGAGTACTTCTTCGAGCGCCCGGGCGTGATGAAGAAGAAACACCCCGAGCTCTACACAATGCTCGAACAAGTCTTCCGGCAGAACCTCTACTCGAGGATCAGCGAGTTCGCTTCCGAGCGCAAGCGGGGACGGCCCAGCTTCGGCCGCAACTCCCCGTGCCCGTGCGGCAGCGGGCGCAAGTACAAGAAATGCTGCCTGCGACGAGCCGAAAGCTAGGACCCGACCGAGGAATCCAATCGTGGAGATACCGAATGCAGTACCACTTCGCAGCTGAAATACCCGAGAGCCTCGCCGACGAGGTGCGTCAGACGATTGATCGAGTCCGAGCCTCCTCGGCGCCCGAGGAGCATTCGAAGGAAGGCGCCGACCTCGTTCTGCGTCTGACCGAGGCCTGCCTCGATTCCTATTTCCTCAAGCCCGTCCGTGCACTCGAAGTCGGTTTCGTCGCCGAGAAAGCGACGACGGTCGGCGTCAATGCCGCCAACCGCGCGATCGGCCTTTTCGTCCGCCGCATCACCGGCGGCCTATCGGGCGATCAGGTTCTCAAACTCGCTGACCTGCTCGAGGGGATGCTGTTCGTTCGACCCGACAGCTAGTCACCCGATTCAACCGCCGCGACTCGGACTCCCGAGGAGCCTGCCGCCATGCCGAAAACGACACGCTCCAGCGAGTCGAGCCAGTGGCCGAGCTTGTTGTTGGCCCGGC
>JAAENP010000052.1 GCA_024224155.1 bacterium | reverse complement strand
TGCGCGCAGCGGCGCGCAGGCGAAAGCCCGACCCCCTGCAGGCCATCCAGCTCGAGCCGGCCCCTGGCGAATCGACTGCCGGCCGCCGTCGAAGCGCCTGTAGCCGACCGAGCGAAAGGAGAGACTCCCGACAGGCCCTGGCGCGCTAGAATCCCTGCAAATGGGCACCGCGCCAGCAGTTCCGAGCACGGCCCGCCTCCACGAGCTGGTCGCGGCGATGAAAGGCCAGCCCGTGGTCATGGCCGTCGACCTGGTCGCCGATCGCTTCATCACCGGAACGCCCAAAAGAATCAGCCGCGAAGCGCCGGTTCTGATTCTGAAGCAGGAGAGCGACCGCTTCGTGCCCGGCGGCGGCGCCAACGCGGTCGCCAACGTCGCGGCCCTCGGCGGCCTACCCTTGCCCATCGGCGTCGTCGGCGACGACGAGAGCGGCCGGGCCATCAGGAGTGCTTTCGAGGCCCTGGGAGTCACGGTTCGTGGCATCGCCACTCTCGACGGCTACCGCACGCCCACCAAGGTTCGAGTCCTCGGCGGCGGGAGACACGCCATCAAGCAGCAGATCGTCCGCTACGACATCGAAGACGAAGTCGCCTCCGAAGAGTCCGTCAGCCGGCTCCACCTGGACGCCCTGGCGGCATGGGCCGGACGGGCCCGAGTTGCCGTACTGAGCGATTATGGCTACGGTGCGGTCACCCCGGAGCTGATCGGGCCGGTCCGAGCCGCTCTCGGCGAATCGAGCTCGGTGCTGTGCGACAGCCGCTACCGGCTGGCGGATTTCCGCGGCATCGACGGGGCCACGCCCAACGAAGAAGAGGCGGAGGCGCTCTACGGCAAGACCCTGGGTGAGGACCCGGCCCGGCTCGCGGCCGCGGGAGCGGCGATCCGCAACCTGCTCGCCACCAGCTTTGTGCTCGTCACCCGGGGCGGCCTGGGCATGACTCTGTTCGAACAGAGGAACACGGTTCACATTCCAATCCACGGTTCGGATCAGGTCGCCGACGTCACCGGCGCCGGCGACACGGTCATCGGCACGTTCGCTCTGGCGCTCGCAGCCGACTCGACACCCCTGGAGGCCGCTCTGCTCGCCAACTTCGCGGGTGGCGTGGTCGTGCAGAAACTGGGCACCGCGACAATCGACCCGGACGAGCTCAACGAAGCGGTGGCCGCAGGCTCACGAATCCTGGAGAGACTCGAGTGGGAATCGCCCTAGAGCTCGAAGACCTGAGGCTGGAAGTCGAGCGGCTGAGACGCGACGGCAAGACCGTGGCACTCGCCAATGGCCACTTCGACCTCGTCCACGTCGGGCATCTGCGCTATCTGACGGCCGCAGCCCGCGAGGCCGATGCGCTGATCGTGGCCATCAACGACGACGCTTCGGTTCGCAGCCTCAAGGGAGAGGGCCGGCCTGTCGTTCCGGCGGCCGAGCGCGCCGAGCTGCTCGCGGCTCTCGAGCCCGTCGACTACGTGGTCGTCTTCACCGGCGATTCACCCGTCCCACTGCTGACCGAGCTCCGCCCGGATGTCCACTGCAAGGGAACCGACTACGTCAACCCGGAGCGGGTACCGGAGTACGAGATTGTTCAGGCCTATGGCGGGCGCACCGCCATTGTCGGCGACCCCAAGGACCATGCCACGTCGGACCTGATCTCCCGGGTAAAGCACCTGCCGGACTAGAGGCCCAGAGCGATCGGCCGGACATGAGCGGTTCCCGCATCTTGATCGTGCGCACCAGCGCCATGGGGGACATCGTGCACGCGCTGCCGGTGCTGAACCGGGTTCGAGAGATCATGCCGGAGGCTCGGATCGGATGGGTGGTCGAGGGAGTCTTCGCGGAGCTTCTGGAAGGGCATCCGGCCCTCGATGCGGTGATCCCGATTGGTCTGCGCACCTGGAGGCGGCGAGCCCTGTCGAGGCAAGCCTGGCGCGAGCTCATCGCGTTCTTGAAACAGCTCGACGACTTCGCGGCGGACACGGTGCTGGATCTCATGGGATCGCACAAGGCGGGTCTGATCAGTGCTTGCACTCTCGCCGACCGCCGTCTGGGTCTGGCGTTTCGGGATCGCCGTGAACCCTCGAGCGCGGTCTGGATGTCCGAGACCGCTCCCGCGAAAGGCAAGCACGCCGTCGATCACATGCTGTCGGTACTCGATGCTGGTCTGCCGAGGACCTCGAGCAGCGCGGAGGCGCGGTTCGGTGGCGAGCACCTCCACGCCGAACCCTGGCGGCAAGAGCCGCGGGCCGGCGACCAGTTTCTGCTCATTCACCCACGCACGGCCTGGCCGAACAAGGACTACCCGATCGAGTCCTGGAGCCAGGTCATACGGGCGATCCAGCGCGAATCCGGCGTGGAGGCTTGGGTGGCCTGGGGGCCCGGGGAAGAGGCCACGGCCCATGAGGTCGCCACTCTCGGCGGCGCTCGGGCCCTCGAGAAGCTCGCGACGATTCCCGAGCTCGTCGCCCTGTCGCGCGCCGCGCGGATCGTGCTGGGCGGAGACACCGGACCGGTCCATCTGGCGCACGCGCTGGGCACGCCCGTCGTCTGTGTCATGGGTCCGACCGATCCCGAGCGTAACGGTCCCTACGCCGCTCCCGAAAGCGCCGTCGTTCACCGCCTGCCGTGCAGCTTCTGCCACCAGAGATTGGGCGATGCCAAGGCCTGTCTGCTTAATATCTCTCCGGAGCTCGTGGCCGAACGAGCCCTCCACGCACTCGGCTAGGTCGCGAATAGTACTTGTTTGACGCTGTTTTAGGGCCGCTGCTAGACTGATCCGAATGGGTGCTCAGGGAGTTCTGTGTGCTCTGGGGGCGAAACCAGAGGAGGCGCTGTAGTGAACCGAATCGGCGAAATGCTCGTGACCGCGGGCAAAGTCTCGAGCGACCAGCTCGAACAGGCCCTCGCGCAGCAACAGCAAGCGGGCGGCAGGCTCGGCACTCACCTCGTCAAACTGGGCTTCCTCGAGGACGACGAGCTCGTCGAGTTTCTCTCGCAGCGTTACGGTGTTCCGGCGATCAATCTCACCGAGGTCGAGATAGACGAGACCATCATCAAGATCATTCCACCTGACGTCTCGCGCAAGTACACGATCCTTCCGGTTTCGAAGGCCGGTGCCCGTCTGACCATCGCCATGGTGGATCCCACCAACGTCTTCGCGATGGACGACATCAAGTTCATGACCGGCTACAACGTGGAACCCGTTGTCGCCTCCGAGGCCGCACTCCGTGAGGCCATCGACAAGTACTACGGCTCGACCCACTCGATCGAGTTGAAGAAGGTGATGGAGGACATCACCGACACCGATGACACGGACGTCGAGGTTCTCGACGAGGACGACGACATCGATCTTGCCGAGCTCGAACAACAGTCCGAGGAAGCACCGGTCGTCCGTCTGGTCAATATCATCCTGACCGACGCGATCAAACGAGGCGCCTCGGATATCCACATCGAGCCCTACGAGAAGGAATACCGCGTCCGCTACCGCATCGACGGCATTCTCTACGAAATGATGCGCCCGCCCATCAAGCTGCGCGAAGCCATCACCAGCCGCGTCAAGATCATGGCAAAGCTCGATATCGCCGAGAAGCGTCTGCCCCAGGACGGCCGCATCAAGATCAAGACCAAGCTCGGCAACAAGTACAAGGATCTCGACTACCGCGTGTCGGTATTGCCGGCGATTTTCGGCGAGAAGATCGTTCTCCGGCTGCTGGACAAGGACAACTTGATGCTCGACATGACCAAGCTCGGCTTCGAGGAGGAGTCGATGCGACGGTTCGAGCAGGCTATCTTCCGGCCCTACGGAATGGTGCTGGTGACTGGCCCTACCGGGTCCGGTAAGACCAACACGCTCTACTCGGCCCTGCAGCGAATCAACACGCCGGAAGTCAACATCATGACCGCCGAGGATCCGGTCGAGTTCAACCTGACCGGAATCAACCAGGTCCAGATGAAGGAGCAGATCGGCCTCAACTTCGCCGCTACCCTGCGTTCTTTCCTGCGGCAGGATCCGAATATCGTTCTGGTGGGTGAGATTCGCGACTTCGAAACCGCCGAGGTCGCGATCAAGGCGGCGATGACCGGCCATCTCGTGCTATCGACACTGCATACAAACGACGCGCCCTCATCCATCAACCGTCTGATGAACATGGGCATCGAGCCGTTTCTCGTGGCCAGCTCCGTGCACATGGTCGTGGCTCAGCGCCTGGTGAGGCGCATCTGCGGCAACTGCAAAGAGCCCTTCGAGGTACCGACTCAGGCCCTGACGAACATCGGCTTCAAGAAGGACGAGATCAAGTCGCTTCAGCTGTTTCGGGGCCGCGGCTGTGACCTCTGTAGCGGTACCGGCTACAAGGGCCGTGTGGGCCTCTACGAGGTCATGGATGTCGACGAGCAGGTGCGCGAGCTGATTCTCTCCGGCGGCAGTGCCTATGAGCTTCGCGAGAAATCTCTCGAGATCGGGATGATCAGCCTGCGGATGAGCGGGCTTCAGAAGATTCGCGACGGCGTCACCACTCTGGACGAGGTGATCCGCGAGACCGTCGACTAGGATCGGCTGTCCCAGAGCACGTCGGCGACACCACGGGTCCGATTCTCGAAGCGGGCCGCCACGAACAGAAGGTCTGACAGGCGATTCAAATAGCGAATCACGTTCGGACCGAGATCCTCTTCACGGCTCAGGCGTACCGCGACTCGCTCGGCGCGCCGGCAGATCGTCCGCGCCACATTCAGGCGGGCAGCACCCGGCGAACCTCCGGGGAGAACAAAGTTCTCCAACGCCGGCAAGTCCTGGCTGAGGTCGTCAAGCGCGGTCTCCAGAGCATCGGTGTGACGCTGCTCGATTCGCGGAACCGGGAAAGACTCCTCGTCGCCCCCGGGCATCGACAGATCCGAGCCCAGGTGAAAGAGCTCGTTCTGGATCCGTCGCAGAAGCGCCGGCAAGGGCTCGCCCAGACCTTCTGCCAGAGCGACGCCGAGCACCGAGTTGAGCTCGTCCACCGTTCCGTAAGCCTCGATTCGAAGACTGTCCTTGGCCACCCGGCGACCGCTGGAAAGACCGGTCGTACCGTCGTCGCCGGTGCGAGTGGTGACCTTCGTGATCCGCGGCATGGCGAACCTCAGTGTAGCAGCGAGCCCGAAGGACCCCGGCTCTCGGCAATTGCGAAACTCACCGCCGGAATCCCCGTAATGACTATTTGAGGGGGTAGTGCAGATGTTCGAGATCGCTGGAATCCTGGCCCTGATCGTCATCGCCGTCGCGGTGTTTGCGGTCCTGTCTCTCGTGGGCTTGATGCTGAAGCTGGTGTTCAAGATCGTTCTGCTGCCTTTCGCCTTGCTCGGCTGGGCCTTCAAGGGCCTTCTGCTGCTCCTCGCCGTGCTCGTCGGTCTGGTTCTGGCTCCGATCGCGGTGATTGTGCTGGGACTCCTCGCGGTCGTGGTCGGAATCCCGCTGCTTCTACTGGCCGGACTCGCCGGGCTGGTGGGCGCCGGCTGGGCGGCCGCCTGAACGAGCACCTCGGAGAGACCGGGACGCCGACGCGGGTGGCCAAGGTTCTGGCGACGGCTCCTGACTACAACTGAGGCCATCGGCGGCTCGGCAGCCGAGCCGCCGATGTCGAGGGCTAGCCAGCCGAGAGCCGAGTTCCGTCCAGCACGCTCTGCGCCGCGGACTCTCCACTTTCGAACGACTCGTCGGTCCACTGGTAGCCCCATTCCCCGTAGCGGCCGCAGCTGGCCAGGCCGACCTCTTTCAAATAACCGCGCACCAGGGTAACGGCTCTGGCTCGATCCAGATCGAAGATCACGTTCGCGTACCTGATCAATCTGGCGTCGGCAAAGAGGACTTCGTCGTCCTCTCGAAGAAGACCACAGCCTCGGAGATCGGCGATGACCGGCTCGATCAACTCGGGCGGCGCAACCTCGAGCGGACGGAACTTGTCCGAGAAATAGACCTCCGCCTGGATGCTGCCGCACCCGGCAGGAACGTTGGCGGGCGAGAACATGTGGGGAAAGCTCAGGCGGGTCGCGGTTAGCTCGCGATCGTAGAGGTAAGTCCAGTGATACTCGGACAGATCCTCTCGATCGACGCCGAGATTGACGGTCACGCAGGTCGTACAAGCAAGCTGTCCGGCGGCCTCCTCGACTTCGTGCGGTACATCCCGGATACACCGAACCAGTTCGGGTAGGGGCAGCGAAGAGATGACGGCGTCGGCGACTATTTCGCTTCCATCAACGAATCGCACCCTGCCCGCCGCGGGATCGATCTCCTGCACCTCCTTGCCACACTCGAGCCGCGCTCGCTCGAGGAACGCCCGCAGATAGGATTCGAAACCACCACGCGACGGATAGCGGAAGTGATCGACGTAGTGGACGTCCGCGGTCTCATCCGCCAGCGCTCCGTGGAGTACTTCCTCGAGATCGGGTCGATACAAGCGCGGCCCGAGCCAGTCGGTACTCATCTCGTGGGCTTCGAGGGTGTGGTACTTGCGCCCGTACTCCATCGGAAAGGTCTCGGCGAACGCACGGCCGTAGGCCGCCAGCAGCCACTCCTCGTAATTCGCGGGGTCCGGAGCCTCCGTCGCCAGCGCCTCGACAAAATCCTCGAGAACCTGCGAAACCAGATCCGGAGGCAGGCCGTAGAGGTTGCACTGCGCCGGATGCTTGATCCAGTGCCCTCGCCAGTGATTATTGACTCGGGCTTGCAGGATTTCGAACTCGCCGCCGACGCTCTCGGCGAGCAGTTCCTGTAGACGCGGGTTCTTTGTAAACGAAATGTGGGGTCCGTCGTCGAATACGAAACCGTCATCCGAGACAAAAGAGCGTGTGTGTCCTCCCGGCCGGGCGAGTTTCTCGTAGACCGTCGCTTCGACTCCCGACTCCGCCAGCCGCCAGGCGGCTCCCAACCCCGCCATTCCGGAGCCGAGGATCGCGATGGAGAGAGTCATGGGGCCGATGTAGGGGCTTGGAAGTTCTGCTGCCCGAAGCCAGCGACAGTCTAGCCTGCTGCGATCCCCGTGTCTCCGTGCGATCGTGAGAGACGCAGGCTAGCACGCGGCCCCAATTGGATCGGAACAAGAAAACCCGGCACCGCCAAGATAGGTGAGCCGGGTTTCCGCAAATTTCGACGAGGCTCTAGCCGCCTTGTTTCAGATGGACGTTGCCGTTGACCGTGGAAATCGTGACCTTGTTCTTGCCGCCGGCAAAGGAGCCCGCGCCACGGATTACCCTGCGCGCGTCGCCGTGGCCATAGTCCCAATCCGAGTCCTCCTCGATCGTCAAGCCGAGATCGGATTCAATGGCGTAGCGCCCAGCGCGGCGCTTGGTGTAGGCCAGCTCGATCTCGACGTCCATCGAGAAGTTCGGCGGCACCGTGAGACGCACCTCTCCGTTCATCGACGAGAGCTCGATGTCTCGGCCGTCGGCCTGAGGATCTCCGACGATGCGGACCTCGACGTCCCCGCCCATGGTGGTCGCGACCACCCGGCCGTCGACTTCGCGCAGGATGACGTCGCCGCCCATGGTCTCGGCCTCGACGAACTCGGCCGCCGAGTCGACCACGATTTTGCCGCCCATGGTCTCGAGTTTGGCGCCGTGGAGCGCTTCCGACAGCTCGATCGCTCCGCCCATGGTTGTTATGTGAACCACTTTGCCGGTCGAGCTTCCATCCGAGCGCTGGACGTTCTTGTAGCTGACGTTGCCGCCCATCGACGAGCCGTCGACGTCGCCGACGACGTTTTCGAGCAATACCTCACCGCCCATCGTCGAGACCTCGCCGTCGACTTCCGAATCGACCAGGCGGATGCTACCTCCCATGGTGGAAAGATCGAGCTCGCCCTTGAGATTCGACAGGTCGAGCTCGCCGCCCATGGTCTCGCCCTCGATCCGCCCTTCGACATCCGCGATCGTGATTCCGCCACCCATGGTTTCGATCTCGAGGTTGAAGAGAACCGGGACCTGCACCTTGACCCGGTGCCCCTTGTGACCGTGGTGGTGGCGCTTACCGCGATCGTGCCAGTCGCCTTCATTGATTTCGACCTCGACTCCCTCCTCGGTGCACCGAATCTCGACTCTGGGCACGGCGCCATTGCCGTGGGGCTCGGCTTCAACGCGTACGGCTTGGCGATCCCATCCCGTTATCTCGATCGAGCCGCCGGTCTGCAGGTCGATCTCAAGTAGTCCTCCCGGGGAAACGTCACATTCTTCGAAGGCCTGAGCCGCTACGCTGACCGGAGTGGCCAACATGGCGATCAGCAAGACTGGCGTGCATTGTCGTAGTTTCATTTCTTCTCCTTTCGCTAGAGATCCCTTGTCTAGAATTTCGCAAAGTAATCCTGGGCGCGCACGAAGACCGCGCTCCCCGGCTCGGGCTGCCCGGACAGAATCGCGGACTCCACTATTTCCGGTGCGACCCGCTCCTTGGCCAGGTGGTCGATCGCGAGCAGTCGCATCTGAACGGACTCCTCGCTCTCGAGCACTTCGAGCAAGGCCGCTTCGGTCGACGGATGCATCGGTTCGCCAGCCAGCTTCTCGAGCGCACCCAGTCGAACCGGGAGACTCTCGTCGCCGAGCATGGCGACGATCAGGGCGTCGCGCACTTTCGGCTCCATCGAGCGAACCAGCGAGATCGCCTCGAGACGCGTGCCGACCGGCGCCGGATTCACCAGTGCCTGCACCAGAATCTCGGAAACCAGCGGGTCCGACTTGTCCCGCACCAGCTCGAGGTGTGTGGCGACGTCAAACGACAGGGCTACGCGACCGTCATCGATCTCGCGAACCTGCAGGTCCGAAAACGTGTAGGGCGAGTTCGCGCTCTCTTCCATGCGCCGGTTGCGCAATGCGGCGAACTCCAGCTGACCGGCAATGGCCTGGTTGCTGTTGGCCCGCCGCAGGTCCTCCTCGTGGGCTCGCTCGAAGGCGCGGTCGGCGCTCGGCCACCGGCCGATGAAGAACCCGATGACCAGAGCCCCCGCAACGGTCGCCAGGGCGATGGACGGACGCAGGCCTCCGACGCCGAGATTCCTGAGCCAGCCTTTGGCCCCGCTCTTCGTCTCTTGCCGAATCGAGCGCAATACATCACGGCGCAGAGCCAGGAACTCGGCTTCGGCAGCCGCCGGGAGCTCCATGTCTTCGAGCTCGGCATGAATCGCGAAGAGATCCGCGCAGTCTTCGCATTCGGCGAGATGCCTCATCACCAAACTGCGCTCGTCAGGTGTCGAGTCGCCGCTCATCAAGGAGGCGAGACCGTCTTCGAAGCGCCTGCAATCTTTGGTGTCGGACATGTTGTCTCTCCTTCGGGCCAGACCTTCAGGCCTGCGCCAATTGACTTCTGAGTCGGCGAATGCCTCGAAACAAGGCGTTCTTCGCCACGCCCTCGCTGCACCCGAGCACCGAGGCGATCTCGCGCACCCCCATGCCATGGAAATAGCGCAGCTCGATTGCGGTACGGTAGCGCCGGTTGAGCTGGGCCAGGCCACCGAGCACAAGCCGAGTGCGTTCCTCCTTGAGAACGCCCTGATCTTGGGGCGTGGACCCGGAGTCGGCAACCTGGGTCAGCTCTTCGCGGCCGTCGAGATGGCGCCGATTCGCGCGTCGCCAGTTGAGGCCCTCATGGTAGGCAACCTTGGCCAGCCAGGTCCGAAAACTCGACTGTCCCTGGAACAACGAGAGCTTGCGGTAGACCTTCAAGAAGATCGTCTGGCTCAAGTCCAGAGCGTTCTCGTGACTGCGGCCGAAGCCGAAGGCGAGCTTGTAGACGAAGCGCTCGTAGCGCTTCATCAACATCTCGAAGGCCTCCTCACGCCCGCCGAGCGTCGCCTCGATCAGCTCGGTGTCTGTGGACTCTTCCGCCATTCCAGTCATATAGACACCCCGAACCGGAAAAAGTTAGCACTGGGGAACACAATACGTAATCTTTGCGTCTTCGCGGCCCCTCGGCATGGGGCCACAAGTACAGGCGCGCGTAGATTACGTATTGTGTCCCCCATAAAGAAAGACCCGCGATTTCTCGCGGGCCTCGAAAAACTCCCGGCGGCGACCTACTCTCCCACGCAGTCACCCACGCAGTACCATCGGCGCAGAGGGGCTTAACTACCGTGTTCGGGATGGGAACGGGTGTTTCCCCCTCGCAATTGCCACCGGAAAAACCTAAACGCTACTTGAAAAAGAACCAACAACTGGCCTCTGCGCCGAGGACCTGAACGGTCCGCGTCTGGGCCAACCGGCTCGAGCCGGCCGAAATGGGTTACAGGCGAAAGAATCCGCCAAAGAAGAGTCACACGAAAAAGTAAAAATGGTCAAGCCAAACGGGCGATTAGTACGGGTTAGCTCAACGCCTCGCAGCGCTTACACATCCCGCCTATCAACCTGGTGATCTTCCAGGGCCCTTCAGGGAGACCTCATCTTAGGGGGGGCTTCCCGCTTAGATGCTTTCAGCGGTTATCCTTTCCGAACTTAGCTACCCAGCGGTGCCGTTGGCACGACAACTGGTGCACCAGAGGTTCGTCCATCCCGGTCCTCTCGTACTAGGGACAGATCCCTTCAAGTCTCCTACGCCCACATGAGATAGGGACCGAACTGTCTCACGACGTTCTAAACCCAGCTCACGTACCACTTTAATCGGCGAACAGCCGAACCCTTGGGACCTGCTTCAGCCCCAGGATGTGATGAGCCGACATCGAGGTGCCAAACCGCGTCGTCGATATGAACTCTTGGACGCGATCAGCCTGTTATCCCCGGCGTACCTTTTATCCGATTAGCGATGGCCCTTCCATGCGGAACCACCGGATCACTAGAGCCTACTTTCGTACCTGCTCGACATGTCTGTCTCGCAGTCAAGCTCCCTTATGCCTTTACACTCTACGGCTGGTTTCCAATCAGCCTGAGGGAACCATCGCGCGCCTCCGTTACTCTTTAGGAGGCGACCGCCCCAGTCAAACTGCCCACCAGACAGTGTCCCAGTCCCAGATCAATGGGTACCGGTTAGGAATTCAATAATGAAAGGGTGGTATTTCAAGGGTGACTCCACAACAACTGGCGTTGCCGCTTCAAAGTCTCCCACCTATCCTACACATACATTATCAAATTACAGTGTCAGGCTGCAGTAAAGGTGCACGGGGTCTTTCCGTCCTTCTGCAGGTAGTCCGCATCTTCACAAACATTACAATTTCACCGAGTCTCTCGTTGAGACAGTGCGCAAGTCGTTACACCATTCGTGCAGGTCGGAACTTACCCGACAAGGAATTTCGCTACCTTAGGACCGTCATAGTTACGGCCGCCGTTTACTGGGGCTTCATTTCAGAGCTTCGGACGAATCCTAACCCCTCCATTTAACCTTCCAGCACCGGGCAGGTGTCAGACCCTATACGTCATCTTTCGATTTTGCAGAGTCCTGTGTTTTTGGTAAACAGTCGCTTGCGCCTTTTCACTGCGGCCCTTTCATGCTACACTCGCAGGAGTTCACACTAATAGGGCGCCCCTTCTCCCGAAGTTACGGGACCATTTTGCCGAGTTCCTTAACGAGAGTTATCTCGAGCGCCTTAGGATTCTCACCCCATCTACCTGTGTCGGTTTACGGTACGGTCACCTAGTTTCGCGTTTAGAAGTTTTTCTTGGTAGCATAGAGTCTTGACCTTCACGCCTCCGAAGAGTTGCTCCCCTACAGCCTCAGTATAAAGCAGACGGATTTGCCTATCTGCCGAACCTTCGCATAAGGACAGGGACAACCAACGCCCTGCGCCAATATCTTCCTACGTCACTCCATCACGATAACCTCCACCAGGTGGTGCAGGAATATAAACCTGCTTCCCATCGACTACGCCTTTCGGCCTCGCCTTAGGGGCCGACGAACCCTGCGCCGATTAGCGTTGCGCAGGAAACCTTGGGCTTTCGGCGAGGGGGCCTCTCACCCCCTTTATCGTTA